>JBDRWH010000027.1:0-13874 GCA_039802325.1 Caldifarciminota bacterium | reverse complement strand
CAGTAAGGAAATTGTTGATAAACTGCTGGAATACAAGATATTCGGAGGCGTGCCCCTTTCAATATTTGATAAAAATTTGAGAAATCAACTCTTGATTGCAGTAACCGAAAAAAGAACAAAGGAAGAAATTGATAGATTTGTAGAAGTACTGTCAAAAATCCTTTAGGTTGTGCTCAAAACATGCGATTGCTGTTCATTGGAGATATCATTGGTGAACCTGGAAGAAATAAGGTCTGTCAAACTCTCCCAGATGTTATAGCAAAAGAGAAGATTTTTTTTACGATTGCGCAAGGTGAGAATCTTGCAGGTGGAATTGGAATTACAGAGCAGACTGCCAGGGAGATTTTTGATTGTGGAGTGGATTGTATAACTACGGGTAACCACGCCTGGAAACACAAAGAAGTATATAAGTACTTTGATTCAGAGAAGAGGCTTTTAAGACCTGCAAATTATCCAGAGGGTGTGCCAGGAAGGGGGTATTCTGTATACGAGAAGAATGGTGTAAAAATTGGGGTGTTGAATCTTGAAGGTCGTGTATTTATGAGAGCACTTGAGGATCCATTCAGAGCAGGGGAGAGGTTTGCACAGGAATTACAAAAAGAAACGAAAAACATTTTTATTGATTTTCATGCTGAAGCTACTGCAGAAAAAAGGGCGCTTGCATTCTATCTTTGTGATTATGTGACCGCAATAATTGGTACCCATACTCATGTTCAGACAGCAGATGAACAGATAATCAATGGGCTATGTGCCTATATTACTGATGTGGGGATGGTTGGTTCAGCAAATTCTGTTATAGGCGATAAAAAAGAAGACATAATCAAACACTTTGTTTTGCAAATGCCCTGCAAATTCAAGGTGGAAAAAGAGAATATTGTTGCCAATGCAGTGATAGTGGATTTTGATGAAAAAACAGGTATCGCAACTCGCATTACGAGATACAAATTCTGAGTTCCAAAAGTTAACATATTATACTTTGGTGCAACCCCGGGTTATTGTTTTAGCAAAAATATGTCTATAATACGAGACTTAAGTCTTCGGGAAATGGCATAGATTTTGCGTATTAGTAATATAGAGAAAAAGGAGGTCAAAATGAAAAACATTCCAATTTCAATTTTGGTAATATTTGCACTAACTTTTGCGGGCAGATTGGGAATAGGCATTAGTGGTGGTGGCGAGTACAAGGATAATTACAGTCTTGAGACCTACGACCAGTTGCCACAGATGTTTTACGGTGCTGAGTTTCATATTTCTGCGGAGGCATTGCCATATATGTATCTTGAACCAGTGGGTTTGATTGCTAATGATGCCATGAAGAATATGCTTGTACCTGGTATTGGTCTGCGTGTCAATGTTGCTCCGAGATTGGGAAAATTTTTTCTTGCTCCTTTTTTCGGGATAGAAGGTGACATTCTATTCTATAATTCACAATTTGATTTTGGAGACGCAGCAAATGCTGGAAGACTAAGGGAGTATTTTGAGGGCTCTTCACCATTGCCTGTGGGAATAGGATTTGGTGGTTTGTCAATCTATTTTGGCAAAGCAGTTTCTCTTGACTGTCAATACCGGTATACAAGTCTTGCTAAGGGTATGGGCGTGGAAATGGTTTATGCAGGTTTGACTTACTACATTAATTGGTGAAATGGACTAAAATAGATTTGATGGTTAGTGGCAATGGCGGAAAAAAATTCTACAACTGCTCTGCAGTAATCTTCCACCTTGACAAATGGGAAAATCTGATTATAATATTGATGTTAGTAAAAGAGAATGCAAAATAGGCTTAAGTCTCGAAAGGGGGTGATAAAATAGGAGAAAGATATCATTTGAAAATGGTGAAAGGTTTGTAGAAAAGAAAGGAGAGCATATGAAAAATGTTTTGCTTTGTTTATTGATGTTATGCATGTTTGGATTGGTAGAGGCGACTGCGCTGATTGACCCACAACTCAATGAGGTTATGCTCAGGACTGCAGGCGATGCCCAGATTGAGGTGATGATTGTTCTTAATGAACAATCTGATGAAGATTATCTCCGCAATCTGGTTGCGGATTTGCCCAGGCGTGAGCAGAGATATCCGGTTGTGAATTATCTCAAAGAACTTTCAGCGCGCACTCAGGCAGAACTTCTGAGCTACCTTGATTCACAAGCAAGGGCAAACAAGGTTTCTGAGATACAGTCTTTCTGGATTATCAATGCGATTTCATGTAAGGCGACAACCGAAGTCATAAACGAAATTGCGAACAAGACAGATGTCGCAATGATTACCTATCCTTATATTGCAAGCGAGAATATTCTTCTAACTGAAGGAAAACCAGCACCTGTTGATATTCTTGATTACCGGACAAAAGAATGGCATGTCAGTAAGGTTGCGGCTGATTCTTGCTGGGCAGCAGGTTATCTAGGACAAGGTGTGATTGTTGGATTGATTGATACTGGTTGCAATTATAACCATCTGGACCTTGCCGGTCATATGTGGAATGACCCGAATTATCCAAATCACGGCTGGAATTTTGAGTTAAATAATAATAATCCAATAGATCAACAGGGCCATGGCACTTGTTGTGGTGGAGAGATTGCCTCAAATGGTACCGCTGGTGATTCCTGCGGTATTGCGCCCCAGTGTTCATTGATGGTTTGTAGAGTGAGAACATCTATTGCCTATCCGATGCCCGATACGATTTCAGAAAAGAATGTCTTTGACGCAATGCAATTCGTAATTTCACCACCACTCTCGCCAACCCATGGTGCAGATGTGGTCTCAATGTCTTTAGGCTGGTATGTTGCCTGGACACCGAGAAGGAGTGTGTGGCGTAAATCAGTGACTAATGTTGCGCTTGCTGGTATTCCATATTTTATTGCGGCAGGGAATGAACGAGGTTCTGCAGGCAGTTATTGTCCGGTTCCCTATAATCTTCGCTGTCCTGGTGATGTTCCACCACCCTGGCACCATCCTTCAGAAGCACAGGGAAGGCTTGCTGGTACAATATCATGTGCTGCTGTAGATAACACAGATGCACTCGCGAGTTTCTCTTCCTGTGGTCCTTCATGCTGGGAAGATGCACCCTGGTATTGGGATTATCCATTCAGACCAGGGCCAGGCATATTAAGACCGGATATTGCTGCACCAGGTGTAAGCATTACTTCATGTTCTTATTCCAGCAATAATGGATATTCCAGCGGTTGGAGCGGGACTTCAATGGCGACACCAATTCTGGCTGGAGTTGCTGCCCTATTACTTTCTAAGAATCCCAATCTTACAGTTTCACAGATTGATAGCATAATGCAATTTACTGCACTTGATTTAGGGACTGCAGGCAAAGACACGATGTATGGTGCTGGGAGAGTTCGGGCAAAACTGGCAATAGATAATACCCCTGCGTCTGGTTCATTGCCTGATTTGCGTCTTGCAGAAATCGGCACGGTTGTTCTTGACCCTGCACCAAATGGAAATGTAAATGGATTTTTTGATCCATCAGAAAGGATTACATTAGTAGATACTATTGTTAACCTCGGCAGTGCAGCTGCGACGAGCGTGAGTGGTAAGCTTCGCACAACTAACAGTCATATCACAATCATTGATTCTACAGCAACTTTCGGAACGATCAATCCCAAGGTAAAAGGTCATAATGGTGCAGACCCGTTTGTGCTGCAGGCAGATACCCTTATTCAGTTAGGGACACTTGTGCCATTTGAATTAGAATTGAGTGCTGGAAGTTACACACGAAAAATCTATTATCAATTGCGAATGGGTTCAGTGGAAGGTCCAGATAGTGCAGGGTATTTTGTGCTTGATAACACTGATGTTTTCTATACCGAAACACCGGTATATAACTGGATTGAGATCAATCCTAACCTGGGTGGCTCAGGTACCTCAATTGGTACTGGCGGTAGTATGGTCACGCGGCGTGTTCGCTCACCCATTGTCATAAGGCATTATGCAAAACGACTTGGTGCAGCAACTACAGACAGCATTTCAGTATGCTCCAACGGCTGGATTGCATTTGGCAGGACAACTCTTACAGTCCAACATAATAGTATCCTTCCGAAGATATATGACTATGGTTCACAAACTTCAGCGCCAAACATGGTTGCAGCATTCTGGGATACCCTTAATACTGGTTCAACTGGAAGCACATGGTGGTATTATGATGATGCAACAAATCACCGATTCATTATTCAGTATGATTCAATTACAGGTTCAGCCAGCAATCGTCTAACCTTCCAGATTATTATTTATGATTCAACACTTGCAGGACCGGGTTTGAAAAACGACATTGTTGTTCAGTATAAACGGGTGACCGAGCCTACAACGAGTTGCACAGTTGGTCAGCAGGATTCACTCAAGAGATATGGAATTACTTACCTCTTCAATAAGGTGTATGATACAGGTGCAGCACCGTTGGCAAGCGGAAGGGCTATTAAATTCACAACCAAACAGCCCAAAATGATAAACTGGATATCAGTTGACGAGTTCAGCAATTATACTGACCCTGGTCAGAAGCGTTTGAGCCTTGCTCCTAATCCTGCGTATAGAAGCATCAATATTTTCTACACCATTGATGTGAAATCAAAAGTATCGCTCAAGGTCTATAATGTTGCTGGGCAACTTGTTCGCACAATCATTAATGAAACGAAATCGCCAGGCGTCTATACTGCAAAATGGTTAGGTGATGATGAACTCGGCCGTGATGTTTCTTCAGGCGTCTATTTCTTCAGTCTTGAGATTAATGATAACTCATACAGCACGCGTGGAATCCTGCTAAGATAACTCATTCAAGCAAGGGGGAAGATAAAAAAATCTTCCCCCTTGACTCCATTCGTTTTTTGGATATAATGTTAATGATTATCTCAGTGATAGTTTTTGCTGGGGTGGAAGAAAGGGGGTGATTCAATAACATAAATAGCACTTAACGAGCGTTGGATTCAAGTGGCAGTGTAACTGGAAAACTGCTTTGGACTGTTTGAATCCAAGAATATGTTTTAATTCATACTGTTCCGCGCGCTTGCGGAACAAATAATAAGAGAAAAAAAGGAGAAGAAATGAAGCGATTAGCATTTATACTCTTGATGGTGGCATTAGTCCCAATGGCATTTGGCGATGCTGATCTTTCAGCACCATCTGCGGTGCCATCACATGTTTTTAAGGTTTCAAGGAATCCAAATGGCACTCCTTATACCGGTCCTTTTGCAACCCCAACACTTGTGGATACAATAAGCCTTGTACCAATAAACCCAACAGGCTATTGCTGGGGTCTTGCTTATGACTGGGAAAGGGATGCACTCTGGGTTACTCAGTGGAATTCCTCCTATCCTAAAATGTATGCGATTCAGAAGCATTCTCCCTGTACAAAAGTGGATTCTGTTACTCTCGGTTCTGGAGTGCCAACATACAGGCTTGGTATTGGCTATGCTGGTGGTAACATAATGTATATGGCAGGGTATAATAACACAATCTACCGCATTGATATGAACACTGGAACCGGCTCAGTCTATAGGACCGCTAGCGGCCAATTTGAAGGACTTGATTTCAATGTGGTTGATGATGTGGTATATGCATCAGACTGGTCAACAATGCTTGCCGGGTATGCAAAACCATCTCAGACCGGGACTTGGACTACCTGGTCAGTTCCACAGTATCCGTCCGGCTTAAGCGGTGCATACAGTGCAACAACCGCACCAACGATGTTATTCCTCGCTGAAGAGGCATATCCGTCGCATTTTTATCAATATCACCTTACCGCTGGTGTGCCAGCAACGACACCAGAGTCAACCTGGCAGTGTGACCCTGGTCAGACCCAGGGATATGAGGCAGACTGTGCATTTGATGGTCAGTATGTTTATATCCTTGACCAGTCAGGTCCTGATAAGATCTGGGTTTATGATATTGGTATAATTCTTGATGATACGATTCGCTGGACCTTTGAGACCGGATGGCAGGGCTGGACACATTCAAGTTCCTATACATTCCCGAATGCCTGGGGTGTTGCACGTTCAAATCTCCATTCCGGCTGGGTGCCACCAAATGCCCAGGATTCCTGTTTGTGGTTTGATGATGATGCAGCAGGCAGTGGTGCACCTTCATTAAAAGATACAGCACTCTCTCCTGTGATTGTTCCTCATTCAACAACCAACTGGTTAAAGTGGGGTGTGACATATAATTATTTAGGGTCACCTGAGAAACTTGAAGTCGGCATTAAGTATTTCAATGGCTCGGTCTGGACCGTCGTTCCACTAAAGACCTACACTGCTGATGTTGCTGGTGCATGGGATTCAGCTGATGTGAGTGCATACAAGACCTATCCAAGGTTACAGGTTTATGCGTATTATGATGATGGTAATGGCTGGATGTGGTTTGGTGCGATTGACAATGTCAACATCAATGGTGAACTCTATGTTGCAACACATGATGTGGGAACAACTGCAATTGTTCAACCGCCTGACAATCTATTGCCCAATACTACTTACCAACCATCTGCAACCTACAAAAACTTCGGTAACAACAATGAAACCTTTGATGTGTATTTCAGGATTGATTCTTCAGGAACCACAGTTTACAATCAAACCCAGAATATAACGGTCAATGCTGGTGAAGATACTACAATCGTATTTCCTAACTGGACCTGCTGTGGCACAACCGGTATTACCTATAATATTCGTGCATATACTGTTATGGCAGGTGATGTGAATCCAGTAAATGATACATTAACAAAGACCTCAATTGTCAACCCTACTTTCTGGGAAATATTATCCGCTCAATTCCCAACTCCAAGTTCCGGACATTCAATGGCAACAATCAATGATGGTAAGTATATGGTCTTCGGAATCAGAACAACCGGTGGTTACACGAATCAAACCCAGATATATGATATCGCTGGTGGTTCCTGGACAGCAGGTCCGACCAATCCTTATGGCTGTGGTGCCTATGGTACTGCTCAGGGTGTAAATGGCAAATACTACAGACTTGGTGGAACTGATTCTTGGCCAACTGCATTGACAAGGGTTGATATATATGACCCTGGTTCAACAAGTTGGTCAAGCGGTGCATCATCGCCAACAGGGAATATGGATCAGGTATCAGGCGTGTACAAAGATTCACTGATCTTTACACTTGGTGGCGGTAACTGGGGTGGAACTGTACCGCCGCATACGAATGTGTATTTCTATGATACTTATCTTAACTCTTGGACTCAGGCAACATCAATGACTGGAGTTGGCAGAGGTTGTGCTGCTGGTGGTGTGATTGATACATTTGCTATCGTTGCGTGCGGTTATGATGGTTCTTCAACCTATCGTAATGATTACATCGTAGGAATAATCAATCCGAGCAACTGCTCTCAGATTGCCTGGGGCTCACCGACGACAATACCAGGAATGACTGACGGTAGATATCGTGTTCCAAGCGGCGTTGATCATGTAAATAAAGAACTCTGGGTAGTTTGTGGTCAGACTGCAAGTGGTGCAAGTGATCAGACCTGGTCATACAATCCATACACCAATACCTGGACTAACTGGAATGCACCAAAACCGACACCAGTGGGTAATGTTTCACCGGTTGCAGTCACTCTAACCAGTGCTGGTGATGTGGGTGTATTCGTTGCCAGTGGTTATCAGGGCGGTGCTTATGTCCCTGCCCATGAAGTCTTCCATACTGGACATATTCCTGGTGTTCAGGAAAAACCGAATGCACCGGTATCTCAGCTGAAGTTCGGATTTGCTCCGAATATGCCCAACCCAACACGAGACTATACGCCTGTTTCCTATACGACAACTAAATCAGGAAAGGTTACACTCAAGGTATATGATGCTACTGGAAGATTGGTAAGAACTCTTGTTGACCGTGTGAAAGAGCCGGCCGGTGCCAAGACTGTTTACTGGAATGGTCAAGATAACAATCATCAATCAGTTACTGGTGGTGTATACTTCCTGAAACTTGAAGCTGAAGGCAAAGTTGCTACACACAAACTCATTCTCGTAAAGTAATTTCTATCCGACTTTGTGAAAGAGGAGCCCCGCGTTACGCGGGGCTCATCTTTTATGATCAGAATCAGAAGGTTTTCTGACATATTCTTTTGACTTGACAATTAAAAGGAAATTGGTATAATAGAGTGCAACAAACTTGAAGATAGGCAAATTAGACTTAAGTATGATTGATAATAGTGAAAAGAAGGGAGGTTTATGAAACCTTTGGTGAAGGCTGTTACCATTATGCTTGTGTGTGCCTCCATTGCAGTTGCATCAAACAAAATGGAGGTTTGGGTGTACTATGCTGACCCGGATGACTTGTTCTCTAAAATGGGCGAACTTTTTGGAGAACTTGACATCTGCACGGTTCAGCAATCTAATGAGGGTGAATATTACCTGGTGATAAACACAACAAAGGAACAACTTGAGCAAATTAAGGCACTCGGATTTAAGACCGTGATTACCTACGAAGATATTGCTGAGAAATTCTATTTGATGGCAGGTTCAAGAGACCCACAAATCCTTAGAGATTTTGGTTATTTCTATACCTACTGGGAAATGCGCGATACTCTGCAAACCCTGGCAAATTCATTTCCGAATATAAGTAGATTCTACAGCGCTGGAAATTCTTATCAGGGATTGCAAATGGTTGCTTTCAAGATATCAGATAATCCTATGGTTGATGAAATGGAACCAGCAGTTTGTTTTAATGGTGCAACCCATGCAAGGGAACCGATGGGAACAACACTCTGTATTGATTATATCAAGTATCTATTAACCAACTATGGGACCGATTCTCTGGTAACCTGGTTTGTTAACAATCGTGAGATATATTTCATTCCGGTAATGAATCCGGATGGATACAGATACAATTCGGACTCTGGTGGGGCAACATCAAATATCCGTAAAAACCGGCATTTTTATTCAGGGCAGAGTTCATTAACTGCGGGTGTGGATTTGAATCGGAACTATGGTTATAAATGGGGCTACGATAATTATGGTTCCAGCCCAACCGTGACTTCTGATGCATATCGTGGTCCTTCAAGGTGGTCTGAAGTAGAAACCCAGAACGCAAGGGATTTCTTCTTACCGAAAAAGATTAGAACTCAAATTGATTATCATTCTTATGGACCATATAATCTCTGCGTGTGGGGATATTCAGGCAGTGCTGAGCCAATTCCTGATTCTGTCACGCACTGGGAAATTCTTGATTCAATGCGGGCAAAGAATGGTTATTCTGCATCCCGTACTGGACCAATTTACCGTGTGCTGTACGCTGCAAATGGAACAAGTATTGAGTGGGAAGTGAAGGATACACTTCATAATGGTGTTCCCAAATTTGTTACCTATGCGCTAAGTATTGAGACAAATCAAACCGATTTCTGGCAGGGCTACAACGATTATTCAGTAATTCAGAACAATATCAATCAATGCAGGCCTGTGAATATCTACTTTACAAAGATTGCAGGTGTATTCTTTGATAATCTTCAACCAGTCGTTGCGGATACTGCCTTGGGAAATTCAACTGCCCAACTTGACCCGAATGAGACATCACATTTGTGGATGAGAATCAGAAATCGTGCAATCCATCCACTTGATTCGGCATACAACATTACTGCAACGCTCGTTTCTTTAGATACCCAGATTGTGGTCTTAGGTGGTAGTGCAACTTTTCCAAAGATTTACCGCAAGAGTATTGGCAACAATGGCAGTTCTAAATTTATGATTCGGTGCAGTCCTAATGCTATTCCTGGTTCAGTCAAACAGTTACGATTGAATTTGATATTCAAAGATGATACATGCACAATCAGCCAGGGTATTAATTTCTCTCTTACTATTGGCAATAATCCTGTTGGTATAACTATGGCAGAGAAGAATGAGCAAGTTCAAAGAGTGATTAGACTTGTGCAAAACCCTGTAAAAAACTTGATTGAATTTGAGTTTTCAAAAACACCAGAACCTGATGCAGCTTTAAAAATATATGATGCAACTGGCAGACTGGTGAGAAGTTTTAGTAGAATGGCACAACGGGTGACATGGAATGGCACAGATGAAGCAAATATGAAGGTAGAATCCGGCGCCTATTTCTATGTCTATCAGGACAGGGAAAAACTACTTACTGGTAAGTTTATCTTTCTTGTTGATTAGGAGACATTGAGCAGAGCAAATAGCATTGAGAGTTTAGACATTTTAGACCCTGAACTGAATTCAGGGTGACAGCGGAAATTCTTTAAATCTCTCTTTTCTTGTGCAGAAGCCTTGATAAATAGGTAGGTTGAATTTTTAGAATTTTGCTTGCCTTTCTTTGATTCCCACCACATTTCTTGATTGTCTCTTTGATATACTTCATCTTGAATTCGTCTATGGCTTCTTTCAGGCTCTTATCATAAGTAAGTGGCAGTTCAATGGGTTCTGACGGAAGCATTAGTGCATCAGGTTTTATTGTATCGCTGTTGGTTAACACCACTGCTCTCTCAACTACATTCTGAAGTTCCCTTACATTACCTGGCCAGGGATATTGCATCAATCTTTCAATGACCTCATCTGAAATCTTTCTGATATCTTTATTCATCTGCTTTGAGTAGTAACTGAGAAAATGTTCGGCAAGAATGATAATATCGTCTTTACGGTCACGCAATGGTGGCACATATATGGGAAAAACATTGAGTCGATAAAACAGGTCTTCACGGAACAATTTTTGTTTTATTTTTTCTTCAAGATTTTGATTGGTCGCTGCAATTACCCGAACATCAACCTTAATCGTTTTGGTACCTCCGAGCCGTTCAAATTCCTTTTCTTGCAATACCCTCAAGAGTTTACTCTGGGTTTCAGGAGGCATATCACCAATTTCATCAAGGAATATCGTTCCTTGATTTGCAAGTTCAAATCTTCCTTTGTGCTGGGTTAAAGCACCAGTAAATGCTCCCTTTTCATAGCCAAATAGCTCACTTTCTAACAATGTGGCAGGTATTGCAGCACAACTTACTGCAATGAATGGTTTGTCCCTTCGTGGACTCAGGCGATGCGTGTATCTTGCCAGCAATTCTTTTCCTGTTCCATTCTCACCGAGAATAAGAACTGAAGCATTGCTCTGGGCAACTTTTTCTGCAAGATTCAGGACATTTTTAAATTGTTCACTATGACCAATGAGTGCATAACGAGAATCAATTTCATCTTTTAACAAGTCCTTGTATTCGTGGATTCTCAAGTGATACTGGGCATTCTGGATAACCTGGGCAGCCTGATATGCTATGACCAGTATGAGGTCTTTATCTTCTTCAGTCCAGCCCTGCTCGCCTTTTTTGTTAAGGACTTCAATCACACCGATAGTCTTTCCTGATATTCTTAAGGGTGCGGCAATTATTGAGCGTGTTACAAATCCCGTAGATTTATCAATCTTTGAATAAAAATCCTTGTCCCGGGTTGTATCATCAACAATCTTTGGTTTGCCTTCACGCACACACGCACCAGCGATACCCTTGTCCAGGGGAACAGTAAGGTTTTTGAGTCGCTCAGATACTTCGCCTGTTACACTGGCAAAGTACAGTTCGTTGGTTGTTTCATCAAGCAATAACAGAGAGCTTGCTTCTGCCTTGAGCAGGTTTTTTGCGCTTTCAATGATTATATCAAGAATTTTGGGCAATTCCAGGGTAGAACTTAATGAACTTGCCATTTCAAAAAGAATTTCAAGTTGTTCTCTTCCGATCTTGCGAATAACGCTTTCCATATTTAATTATACCTTAAATTAAGCCAGCGTCAATAATGTGTTTTGTGATGCACTTGACATACCCATAAATTTATATATATTTACAATGTGAAGAGATGCGGATTATTAGTATTACTGATTTTTATTGGCTGCAACAAACTTCCTTTAGGTGAGGATGAACTTGAAAATAGAGGCGATTTTGAATCTATAACGCTTGACCTCTCACTCTACACTGCATTTACTGAATCAAAGTTGATACCACTTGGCTCATCCCAGAATCTTGTGCTTGGCAAAGACAATAGGTATCAATCCCGAATTATTTTGAGTTTCAATTTTTCAGACACGACCTATCAGGGTCTTGACCAGATAAAGTTGATACTTTTCAAGAATAATAGTTTTAACAATGACACACTTCGTTTTAGTGTACATGTTTTGACCAGTGATTTTTCTGAAACTGAAGCGACCTGGTATAAAAAAGACAATACTGATTTGTGGACAAGCGCTGGAGGCGATTTTGAGATTGACTCATTAAGACAGGGTGAAATCAAGGGTGATTCTTGCGTGGTTTATTTCAACTATATTGATTTGAACAAGATAAGAAATGGGAAGGGTGTGATTTTACTACCACAGGATACAGGTTTTTGCAGTTTCTATGCAAGGGAATCTGGCAAACCGCCATTGTTCCGCCTTGTGAAGAATAATGTTGTGACCTCAATTCCCATAAAGGCAGATTGTCATATTATGCAAATAGATACCTTCCCGAATTACTGGGAAAACTGGCTTGGCAGTGGTGTTGCATTTAGAGACTATGTAAAGTTTGCCTATGATACACTGCTTGATAATACCAGGGCGGTCTATGGAGAACTAACATTCAAGGCAAAGAATTATTTTGGGCTGCGCGACTCAATAGAAATTGGTGTCAAATGTCTGACCAAACCTTATTCTGGATTTGATACCGAACTTGGTCCACTGATTGCCTTGAAGAAATTTGCACTTAATGATACAGCATTTACCATTGATGTTGTGCAGTATGTACAGCGGATAATTGAGCATCCTGATTCCAATTTTGGAATGTTTATCTACCTGTCACCAGAAAACTATGATATCGCAAATATTCAACTGGTCACTGGTTCTCACCAGCTGAAAGTTGGATATATTAAGCCGCCTGAGGAGAGATGAAATGGTGAAATTCCAAATTACAAATGACAAATGTCAAATTCATTCTAAAAAATGGTTCTTAAAAATATTTGGCAGGTGGTTTGTAGCTACCCGATTTACAGGATATAAATTTGTTGATATAATGGTGCGAAAGTGAATATTATCCTGCTCTCTGTATTTACTGCCTCGGTTTTTTCTATTGAAGGATTGGGTCAGAACCAGGCTATATTCAAGACACCGTTTTACAGCAGTGTTAACATTGCACAGATTGAATTTTTTTTGAGGCCCGAATTCAATTTTCTTAATGAAGGCAGTGATTTTCGTGGTCTGTTCTGGACAAATCCATTTTCATTGAATATGAAGGTACCACTTTATAAGGGTCTGGTGTTCTCACTGGCAAGTGTTGAGCGTTTTAATCAAGCATTTGATATATACAGCGAAAAAGAGGCCTTGAAAATGTACGTTAATGGTCGCGGTGGGGTTGAAGAATTATATATGCAATTGAATCAAAAAATAAGTATTGCAGAATTTTTCTTCCGTGGTTCTTATCTTTATGGCAGTTCAAGTGAGATATGGAAATTCACCATGGGTGATTATTCTATCGCGGACACCTTCTTCTATAGAAACAAAGGAAGGATTTTCAGTGCTGGATTAGAGCTTTTTGTTTTTTCGTGTTTCTATGAGGGCTTAGGTAAATTAGATATGGAAAAACCCAGTAATGATACAATTTACGACCTGCCACAGGTATTGGGATTAGGATTTAAGAATAGTTTTCATAATCTCAAATTTTGTTTGCTGTTTGAGCATTCATTTGGAAAGGGTTTTGCGAGCACCGATCGTTTTAAACTCGCGATAGAAAGAGGGGCGTACGGACTTTCATATTCCTACCATCCATGGTATCTTGGAGGCATTAAGGAGCATTTATTAGGAATATCAGTGAAATTATCCCTGGGAAATTTTGCCATGATTTCCTTAAATTTTGATTCAGGAGTTAGACTAAAAGGTTCATTAGGGGAGTTTGTTTTTACACCGGAATTGAAACTGACACTGG
>JBDRWH010000026.1:0-14217 GCA_039802325.1 Caldifarciminota bacterium | reverse complement strand
TTATGAGACGCCATCAAAATTGTGGTTCCCTTGTAATTTATGTCTAAGAGGATTTCCAGAACTTCCTGAGAACTCTTCAAATCCAGATTTCCTGTCGGCTCATCTGCGAGTAAAATATAGGGATCGCGTACCAATGCCCTGGCAATAGCTACTTTTTGTTGTTCACCACCTGAAAGTTGATAGGGATAATTCAGTTTCTTGTGACTCAGCCGCACATAAGTAAGTATATCAAAAACCTTCTTTTTCAGATCCCTTGGTGGTATGTCAGTCACCTCCAGGGCAAAGGCAACATTTTCTTCGACAGTTCGGTCAGGAAGGAGTTTAAAATCTTGAAATATTACTCCAATCTTCCGACGGAATTCAGGTATCTTATTACGTTTGAGGAAATGAAGATTGTTATCCATTACCTTTATTGTGCCTTTGGTTGGTTCTTCTTCTTTATATATGAGTTTCAATATCGTGCTCTTGCCTGCACCTGTGGGTCCGGTGATAAAAATAAACTCGCCTTTTTGAACCTCAAATGATACACTATCAAGTGCAATCCAGCCCTTTTGATATACCTTGGTTACTTTGTCAAAGACAATCATAGATTATTTATCACTGCCGCCAGATACCCGGCACCAAACCCGTTATCAATATTAACCACTGCTACACCCGGCGCACAACAATTAAGCATTGTCAATAATGGTGCTAATCCATTGAAATGGGCACCATATCCAATATTCGTTGGTACCGCAATCACCGGGGCTGAGAATAAACCTGCTACAACCGAAGGGAGCACACCATCCATTCCCGCAACTACCACAAGAACCCGCGCTCTTTTTATTTGTTCTTTATAGTTTAGAAGCCGATGCAATCCAGCCACTCCCACATCATATATTCTTTTCACATGGCTTCCCATTATTTCCGCAGTAACCGCTGACTCTTCTGCGACTGGAATATCACCCGTACCTGCAGAAATAACAATTACCAATCCTTTTCTTTTCTTCAATTTTCCAATGTAGTACAATTTCGCCTTAGAAAAATATCTGCCTGCTTTCAATCTTTTCTGAAGTAATTCCGCAACCTCAGGCTCAACCCTGGTCAAAAGCACTTTCTTACTGACCTTAAGAATCCCAATTGCACACTCAATAATCTGATGATCGGTTTTTCCCTGGCACAGTATGACCTCGGGAAATCCCTTTCTGATCTCCCGATGCACATCAAGTTTCGCAAAACCGATATCACAAAGCCGTCTATTGATATTCTTTATTATATCTCCTTTCAGAATACCTGGGCTGAGAATTTGTAGATTTCTGTATCCTCTGATTTATAGGCATCTTCGGGTAGCCCGGCTTTTACACAGGTTTGCTCTAAAAACTCCTCAACTGTCCAGCCATAATCAGTTGCTACCTGGGGCAATAGCAGTCCGCTTTGGAAACCACGACGGATTATCAATCCATCCCGACCAATGACAATCTGTTTAAAATCAGTCACCCTTTCAAACGGCGTGAGAACTGATATTTCAATCTCAAGGTCAGGAAGTTCTTTTTCAGTCACCGGGTTGAATCTCGGATCGTGTAAAGCTGCTGCCTTTGCCATTTCCTGACATGCCTTATACAATGGCTGGTCAGCAACAATGTGACCAATGCAACCCCTTAGATTTCCGTGTTTGGTTATCGTCACAAAAACACCAAAAGGTTCTTTAAGTTTATCAGGTAGATCCTTGAATTCAGGTGGATTCTTTCTTTTAACCACCGCTTCAATTGTTTTTTTTGCAATATCTTTCAGCATTGACTTCTCTTTCTCAGTAAAACCAAGGTCAACACCTACCTGTTCGTGTTCTTCTGCACTACCTTTGAAGAATGCTGCGGATAGATAACCCACAACTTGAGCATAGTCGCCAGTAATATTGCCACTTGTACCATATATCAAAACTTTTGCCTTATCCGCTCCCATTTTTCTCGTAGCGAGCATTGTAGCAATGATCGGACCACCGCCACAGGCTTCACAGCTGTCTTCGGAAATCCTTTTGTATAACATTTTCGGCTCATATCTTTCAATTGATTCAATCACAAGGTTATCCAGTTTCTCTGCTGCTTGCTGATTATGATAATGCGAAAGGTCAGAACTCGCGATAACCAGAACTCTTTTGCCTTTTGTTGCATTCACAATCGCTTCAGCAAGGACCTCGCAGGTATTATAATCCTGAGACCCCATCACAATCTCAACAATCCTATATTTTTTCAAAACCACCTGCACAAATGGAACCTGAATTTCCACAGAGTGTTCTTCCAGATGTGCCTTTGGATCATATTTGATTATTTCAGAGTTTTGTTTAATTATCTTTTCTGCAAGTTCTACATCAAAATCTACTTTACCCAGAGGGGTTTTTCTACCTTTCATTTTATCCACAGAAACACCATAAAATCCATGTCGGTGGCTTGGTCCAATGATTATCACATCATCAAATTCTTTATCTTCAAGGAGACGATAACCAAATGCTGCGAAAGGACCTGAATACATATACCCTGCGTGCGGTGAGACCAATCCATAGACTTCACCAGGAATCTTTGCCCGGGCATTCTTCAGATAGGTCCTTATCGTGTTATCAAGATCTTTCTCTGTACCCGGATACCAGGAGCCTGCATGGATTGATTCACGGTATTCACCCGCCTTACACTGTTGTGCCATAATCAATACTCCTGTTAATAATACTTTCAACAAATGAATTTTTGAACGCCTGCATATCTCAAATAATCGGTTAATGCCTTTCATCTGGTAGTATTGCCCTGGACACAAATCCGGCAATGATTGCCTTAACAATATCAAATGGGATAAATGGTAATACTGCCATTTTCATCGTTGTAGAAAAATCTGTTTTCATTAAGATTGCAAAATTCAAGGCACCAATGAAATAGATCACCAATATGCCGACAGCCATCACAATAATCTGATTAAGCAGACGGTTACTTTTATGGGCAAACATTCCAATGAATATTGCGGCCGGGATAAATCCAAATATGTAGCCAAGAGTCGGACCAATGCTAATCCCTGCGCGTAAACCTGCAAACCATGGGACACCAAGTGCCCCAAAAAATAGATAAAATGCCATGCTGAGCCCCGCATAGATACTTCCTAACAATACCCCGCTCAATAAAACTACAAACACCTGCCCTGTCACCGGTACAGGTGTAAAACCAAGAGGTATGCGAATCTGTGCGAAGATTCCAGTAATCAATGCGAATAAGAGGGAAAGTCCAATTTTTTTTACCCAACTTAACTCATATAACCATCTGAAATAGATTGTTTTTCCGTAATTAAAATAGTTAACTGTCTTTGTAATATTCATTTAACCCCCTTGAATATAATATTAACTAAAATACTTGAAAAGTCAAGGTTCAGAATGTTATAGTCAATCTGGATAATTTGTTTTTTGTGTTGTCAGCTTATGGCAGCCGAATGCGACCTTCAAATGTCATTACTGCCTGACCGCCAAATGCAACCCTGAGGATATCATTCTTATATGTGTCAATATGGACATAAACCAAACCCGGCATCTGGAGTGAATAGCCCTGTTCTACAACGATGCGCGTCGTTTCTTTTGCCGGAAAAACGCCATTTCTCACCAGATAATAGCCTAAGGCAACTGCTGCACCGCCTGAGGTTGGATCTTCATTTATCCCGACAACCGGTGCAAAGTGCCGCATATGGACATTTGCTTCTTCATCATTGGTTTCAGTAGTAAAGACAACAATTCCCGTTATTCTCAAACGCTGGCAATAACTCTTCATCAGGGCAAAATTCGGTTTAATGTCAAGCAACTGCGGCAGTGATTTTACCGGCACAATTACCTCGGGGTGGCCTGATTGCACCACACTCAGAGGAAGATTTGTCTCAGAAATGTCAACTGGAGATATACCCAAAAATCTTGCTATACTCTTTGCTTCCAGATTCATGCTTAGTGTACTCGGGGGTGGTAATGAAATAGTAACGCGATGAATTTTTTTGTCGGTAATACGCAACTCCACTGCCTGAATCCCGGCTTTTGTCTTTTGTTTCAAGAGTGTAGTAGGTTCTTTTAGATGAATCAAATTCTCATCCTCAATCGCATAGTATGCAGCAACTGCACCGTGTCCAGAGAATTTTATTTCCTCTGAACCACTGAAAAATCTCAAACCTATGTCTGACTCTTCATCTCCGGGGAAAACAAATGTAGTATCAGAAATAGGATTTAGTTCACGAGCAAGTTTCAACATCGTCTTCTCATCAGCATAGGATTTCATTCCAATTATTACCCAGGCAGGGTTTCCCGCATAAGGAACTGCAGTAAAAGAACACAGTCTCTTTGCCTTTATCCACTCCATCCTAACATTCTCCTTGTTTTCATCAATAATCCTTTCTCATCCCAACTGCCTTACTCTGCCTCCAATTGCCCTCTTCTTCATATATCACAAACTCCGTTACTACATCTTTTTCGGTATTCAATGTCCCCAAACTCAAGCACCTGGCTCTTCTTGCTTTTGTAGCGATAAACAGTAATTCCCTTGCACTTTAGTTTGTGCGCCATGAGAAAAGCAGCACGAGTCTGCTCCAGGGTTGCATCTTCTGGCAGATTAATAGTCTTACTCACCGCATTATCTACATATTTTTGAAATATCGCCTGCATTCTTATATGTATTTCAGGCATAATTTCATGGGCAATCGGAAACAACCTCTTCACATCATCAGGAATTCCTCTGACTCTCTTCAAAGAACCTTCGTGAACAATCTCGGAAATCAAATCAGGTGAATAGAATCCTTGCGCATGTGCAATTTCTTCAAATATCGGATTGACCATAACCAGTGTTGTATCAAGCACATTACGCAAATGACCAACGGAGAACAGTGGCTCTATGCCTGAAGATGTATCAGCAATCATGCTTATTGTACCAGTGGGTGCAATTGAAGTCACTGTAGCATTCCTCATCGGTCCTGAATTTCTGAAAATGGATTTCTCAATGTTGGGAAAAGAACCCCTCTTTTCAGCAAGCATTCTGGAAGCCTTGCGTGCCTCAATTTGAACAAAATTCGCCAGTTCATTGGCAAAATCAAATGCTGATTCAGAATCATAAGGGATTCCCATTTTAATAAGACAATCAGCAAAGCCCATGATACCAAGACCAATTTTCCTGTTACCACGAGTTGTCTTTTCAATCTCAGGTAAGGGATACTTATTTGCATCAATAACATTGTCCAAAAAATGAATTGCAGTTTCAATTGTCATTCGCAATTTGTCATAACTGAATCTGTTTTCAACAAACATTCTGGCGAGATTGATTGACCCAAGATTACACGATTCATACGGTAGTAGAGGCACCTCACCGCAAGGATTAGTACTTTCAATCCTACCCAGTTCAGGGGTAGGATTTTTTCTATTTATTTCGTCAATGAATATCATACCTGGGTCACCACTCTTCCAGGCGTTCAGAACAATCATATCAAAAACATCACGGGCATTAAGATTCTTAACAGACTTATTATCACGCGGATTTATCAGGTCATAGCCCTGATTATTGATTGCCCGATTGATAAAATCGTCACTGACTGCTACCGAAATATTAAAATTTACAAATTCACCTTCTTCTTCCTTTGCTCTCACAAAATCCACAATGTCCGGATGGTTTATATTCAAAATTCCCATATTTGCACCACGACGCTTACCACCCTGTTTTATCACCTCGGTTGCGCAATCATAGATTTTCATAAAGGAAATAGGTCCGGAGGCTATACCCATTGTGGATTTCACCATGTCACCCTTGGGTCTGATCCGGGAAAATGAAAAACCTGTCCCGCCACCAGACTGATGTATCAATGCAGTAGATTTAAGAGTATCAAATATGCTGATCAAAGAATCTTCTATAGGAAGGACAAAACACGCAGATAGTTGACCGAGTTCATTACCCGCATTCATCAAAGTCGGTGAATTGGGTAGGAATTCCATATTCGCCATCATTTGATAAAAATCCTGCTCCGTCCTTGCTGGGTCTTCGTTGTAATTCGCATCTACCTGGGCAACTGCATGGGCAACCCTTCTAAACATATCGCTTGGCGTTTCTATTGGCCTTCCCTTATGGTCATGCAATAGATACCGCTCTGTCAGAACCCTCAGACTGTTTAACGAAAGTTTTAGCTGATCCTTAATACCGAGCATTACTTTCTTGTTTCGTAAATCAGTTCTTAATTGGCGATATATAATGTATGCACGGGCAGTGTTGAATTTTCCATTCTTTATCAAAATATGTTCTACAATATCCTGGATATCTTCAACATTTGGTTTGAAACTCCCAAACTTTTTTTCTAATTCGGCAATTACTTCGTCGCCCATCTTCTTTGTCAAGGAAATATCTTCATTCGTTGCCTTCAATGCCTTTTCAATTGCCAGATAAATTTTTTCGGGTTGAAAATCAACTATTGAACCATCACGCTTGATTACAGACTTAATCATAAATCATTATAATTGAATTTGGTTGATTGTCAATACTACCTATCCTATTCTTAATAGTTCTTCTTTTGTTCTGAATTCATCAAGGCATTTTTTGATTGGATAATGTTCAGGCAATTTCATATCTGGATCTTTGCTCACGATGGCAAAAGCATCATCCCGCGCACGAAACAGAAGTTCTTGATCTGATTCCAAATCGCCTATTCTTATGTCGGGTAAACCATGCTGCCTTTTGCCTAATATTTCTCCCGGTCCCCTCAATTGCATATCCTTTCTTGCCAGAGCGAATCCATCATTATTTTTCTCAAAAAAACTTATCCGCTCATAGGTATCCTGGACTACGAATTTGCTCAACAACAAAAAACAATATGATTTTTCTGCACCCCTGCCAATTCTTCCCCTCAACTGGTGAAGCTGGGCCAGACCGAATCGTTCCGGATGTAGTATAAGCATAATTGTAGCATTGGGAATATCAACACCCACTTCAATCACGGTTGTAGCAACAAGTATCTTAATTGTGCCATTACGAAAATCCGACATCACTTTCATTCGTTCTTGAGTGCTTAGCCTTCCATGGATTAAACCCACTGAAAAATCTGAAAAAATCTTACAAATTTCATTATATGCCTCAATCGCTGATTTCAATTCTAATTTCTCCGATTTTTCAATTACCGGACACACGACAAAAGCCTGTCGTCCCTTCTGCAATTCGCTACTAATCAATCTGTAAACACCTGCTTTTTCGTTTTCCATTACGAGTTTTGTAATAATCTGACCTCTACCTGCGGGTTTTTCAGTAAGGGTAGAAATATCAAGGTCGCCATAGAGAGTGAGTGCCAGAGTTCTGGGAATGGGCGTGGCTGAGAGTACAAGGAAATGTGGATTAATACTCTTATTTACAAGTGCGGCTCGTTGCATTACGCCAAATCTATGTTGTTCGTCAATTATTACCAATCCCAAATTCTTGAAGTCAATTCCTTCCTCAATCAAGGCATGGGTACCAAAGATAATTTTAGCATCACCATTCTTAATCTGATTTGTTATTTCTTCACGCATTGAACCCTTAATGCTACTTGTCAAAAGGACTGTTCTTATACCAAGATTATCCAAAATTTCATGGTGATTCAGATAGTGTTGTTCCGCAAGAATTTCAGTTGGCGCCATCATTGCTCCTTGATAGCCATTTTCTACAGCAATAAGCAAGGAGTAGAGCGCAACCACAGTCTTACCTGAACCAACATCACCCTGGAGCAAACGGTTCATAGGTTTGGATCTTGCCATATCACGGGCGATTTCATCAATAACCTTTTCCTGTCCCACGGTAAGTTCAAAATGTAGCATTTTAAGGAATCGCTCAGTCAAGAAGCCTTTTTTCTCTAACGCAATGCCCTCTTGTTCTTTTATCATCATTTTCCTTCGGGCAAGGGCAAGTTCAAAGAAGAAAAACTCATCATAGACAAGGCGTTGACGAGCCCTGGTTGAATCACCAAGCGACTGAGGAAAATGCAAATCCCGTATTGCTTTTTTAAGGGAAGGAAGACCATTCTTTTTAATCAAGTATTCTGGGACTGTTTCAACGATTTCATCCAGGCATAATTCAATGGCGATATTCATTGCCCTTCTGATATCCCATAAACTGAGCCCTTCAGTCAATGGATAAATAGGGAAAATTGCTCCACCCATCTTCCCTTTTGCTGATTCTTCTTCTCCGATTATTTCATAAAGGGGATTGATAAACTGTTTGCCATAGAAGAATGTAACCTTGCCTGAAACAATTATCCAGTCACCAATTTTGAACTTCGTCTTCAGATCAGGACGATTGAACCATCTAAGTACGATACTTCCGGTTTCGTCTTTGAGCAGGACATTTACTATCTCACCGCGTCGCCTTGCCCGTTTTATTTCAATTAAATGAACACATCCGATAACAGTGGCTTCATCATTTATCTTTGCATCTTTGATCTTCAAGACTGTTGAATAGTCAAGATATCTATTGGGGACCAGAAAGAGGAGGTCTCTTACATTTTCAATGTTCAATCTCTTAAAATACAGCGCACGCTTGGGTCCAATGCCCTTAATGTACTGGATTGGACTGTCCAGTTTCAAAAATTGTTTTTTGAGCACTATTTACCCTGTGTTAAAAGCTCAATCTCCTTGTGAAATGTATCAGGACTTAGTGCCTTTGCCTCAGCATCTTTTATAGAAACATAGTTTTTCTTCACATAATTTGCCAGACAGGCATCAAATGTTATCATTCCCTGCTGTTGTGAAGTCTGAAGGATTGATAGTAGTTGATGCGTCTTTGCCTCCCGAATTAGATTTCTCACACCACCCGTAGCAATCAATAATTCATAGGCTGCAATCCGCCCCTTACCATCAGCTCTTTTTATCAAATTCTGTGCAAAGATACATAAAAGATTTAGAGATAACTGCATTCTAATTTGATTCTGCTGATGGGGTGGGAAAACATCTATGATACGATCTATAGTAGAAATAGAATCAGCAGTATGTAATGTGGTAATGACAAGATGACCGGTCTCCGCTGCTGTAATTGCCAGGGAGATTGTTTCCAGATCTCTCATCTCACCAACCAGGATTACATCCGGGTCCTGCCTGAGCACAAATTTCAAAGCATTGGCAAATGAATGTGTATCATGCCCGACTTCACGCTGGGTCACCAATGCCTTTTTGTTTTTATGGATAAATTCTATAGGGTCCTCAACCGTAACAATATGGCAATTATCATTCTCATTTCGGTAGTTTATAAGTGCTGCCTGAGTCGTCGATTTCCCGCAGCCTGATGGTCCGGTTACTACGATCAGACCCCTTGGTCTCATTGCCATTTCTTTAAGAATTGAAGGAAAGCCGAGTTCATCAATGGTGGGTATTTTTTCTGGAATCAGTCTGAACACTGCGCCAATATTGCCTCGTTGCTTGAAAAGATTTGCTCTGAAACGGGCAACTCCAGGTATTTCGTAAGAGATATCAAGTTCGCTGTTTTTCTTGTATTCTTCAACCTGTTCTTTTTTGAGCATCTCGACAAGTCCGGATTCAATATCAATCGTCGTAAGAGGTGGAATTTCAAGGGTTGTCAGATCTCCATTGATTCTTAATATCGGTGGTGAACCTACTTTCAAGATCAAATCTGATGCCCGGCTCTGAACCTGGGTATGCAAAAGGTCATTGAGTTTTGTCATGCTGACACCCGCCTCTCAAATTCATCAGGGTTTGTGCTGTGGGCAAGGGCTTCCTCGTAATCAATAACTCCCTGATTCAAAAGATTTCGTAAATATTGATCCATTTGTATCATACCGAGTCGGGAACCTGTCTGGATTGAAGAATAAATCTGGGGAGTCTTGCCCTCACGGATTGCACTTCTGATTGCCGGAGTACAGACCATTATCTCAAATGCTGCAACCCGACCACCACCTTCCTTTTTTCTCACGAGTGTCTCAGTGATAACAGCCTGCAATGTTGTGGACAATTGCAGTCTAATCTGCTGTTGCTGGGCTGGAGGAAAAACATCAATGATACGGTCAATGGTCTGAACCGCATCAATTGTGTGGAGGGTTGAAAAAACCAAATGTCCAGTTTCAGCCGCAGTAATTGTTTGTGCCATTGTCTCAAGGTCCCGCATCTCGCCAACGAGGATAATGTCTGGATTCTGTCTGATTGCGCGTCTCAATGCCTCAGCATATGATTTTGTATCAATACCGATTTCCCTCTGTTCAATAATAGAGTGCCTATCCCGGTGCAAAAATTCAATAGGGTCTTCAATGGTAATAATGTGTTTACGGGAATTTTGATTTATATGTTCAATCATAGCAGCAAGAGTTGTAGATTTACCACTTCCTGTTGGACCGGTTACAAGCACAAGTCCCCTCGGTAGCTCAGCAATTCTTTTTAAAACCGTTGGAAATCCCCACTCGTCGATTGTCTTTATTTTTAAAGGAATTATCCTCAACACAACGCCAATATTGCCCATTTGTTTAAAGCAATTCACCCTGAACCGAGCCACTCCTGAAATCTCATATGCCATATCAAACTCAAGATTGGTTTCAAAGATCTGACGCTGGGCAGGTTTCATTAATCCGTATACTAAACCTTCCATATCTTCCTTTGAAAGAGGCGGATACTCTGCTCGTTCCAGTTCACCCGCAACCCGAAAAACCGGAGGTTCACCAACTCTTAAATGTAAATCTGAACCCTCTTTTAGAACAAGTTCTTCCAAAAGAATATCAAGTTCAACACCTGCCATAATTTACTTTTGCTGTCTGACAAAGGCGCGAAATCCAATTGAGGTATCTGTGATAAGATCAAGCGCCGAAATCTTTGAAGAACTGATTCTAATCGTGTAAGGAATAGTATCAACAGGAAACAACGAATCTGCATTACTTATATTCAGGACAGTATCTGCAATTGTTGTTTCATATAGTGGATTCGTCAAATAGTTAAGCAGACTATCAATAGACTTTGGTGCACCTTTATAAATTGCAATGTCCGTGGTATCAAAACCAGATAATCGGGCAAAACTTATGCAGAGTGTATCATTCAGTATGGAAATAAACTCAGAATCAGGTTTATAAAAGTGCTGGGCAGGTGGTATTTCCACTTTTACCTCTTTAAAAGTCTCTACTGCTTTGCCATTTAAGGAATTCAGCCTATAATAAACTATGGTGTTGGGCATTAACAAAGAATCCGCATCATTGAAGAACATTACAGTATCCATTTCAAAAACCGTATCAATCGTAACATAGTGGGTAGAGTCTCCCATACTACGGTCAATAATTACAGCATCAATTGCAGGCCTTTGATAGACCCAACCCCAGGTAAGATTTACAAAAACCTGAGATTTTTCGCCAAGAATGCTGGTCTCAACGCCAATCACTTCACTTGTATGTTTTACCCAGCATTCAAGGTTTATCTCAAAGCCAGATTCACAAGCAACAAATAAAGAAAAAATCAATAGCCAGCATAGTCTTTTCATTGGACCTCCTCTATGATAATCTTATAATAATATCTATTTTTCTATACTTGTCAATGGTAATTGTCACCAGACAACCATTAGCATATTTAGAAGCCGAGGGACAAAGATTAAGAAAGCCACGCAAAACAGAAAGGTGTTTCAAAAATCTTGACTTCAAATAGAAATGCGATATAATCAATCACAATGAAGATTTTTATCACAGGTTCTCAAGGGTGTTTGGGAACCGCTTTACAGAATCTCTTAAGGCAGGAAAATGTAAATTTTCTGGGTGTGGACATTCAACAACTGGATATCTCGGATTTTAAGAAGCTGAATGAAACAATATTGAATTATAGGCCTGATGTTATCCTCCATTTTGCTGCAATTAGTGATGTGGATGCGTGTGAGAAAGAACCAGACCTCGCACTGCGAATAAATACCCTTGCCACCCTGGGCATCGTGACAATTGCCCATAAAATTAATGCCAAATTGCTTTATGTAAGTACTAATTTCGTATTTGACGGCAAAAGTGAAGAACCTTATTATGAATATGACCTTCCTGATCCCATCAGTCAATATGGCAAGACAAAATTTCTTGGTGAGAAGTATATCAGAGAATTGTATGACCGTTATTACATTGTGAGAACTGCCTGGATTTTCGGTAAAAACTCCAAGACCTTTGCTTCAAAATTTCTGCAGCAAAAGGAAAAACCTCACTCAGTGAGCGTCATCTGCGACCAGTTCGGCTCGTTTACTTATGCACCCGATCTTGCAGAGGCAATACTTGCAATCATTAAATCTGACAACTATGGAACCTATCATCTTGTCAATGCTGGTTCTGGAACCTGGCTTGATTTTCTATTAAAGGCAAAAGAACTGATGAGATTTACTACAGAATTAGTACCGGTTAAAACCGAGGAACTAAACCTACCTGCACCAAGGCCAATGTTTGCGCCACTTGGTTCAAGAAACTACGAATATCTTTTTGATAGAAAAATGCGATCCTGGCATGAAGCCCTCGCTGATTTTGTCAAAACCCTCAATACAAAATCGTGAAAAATAACACCAAAACCTTGACTTTTCTCCCGTAATCAATATAATCAATAATAAGAATGAAAGGATTGATACTTGCCGGTGGCTTTGGTACAAGACTCCGACCCTTAACATATACAAGTGCAAAACAACTTATTCCAATCGCCAATAAACCTATTATTTTCTATGGTATTGAATCGCTTGCCAATGCCGGAATTAAGGATATCGGAATTGTTGTTGGTGATACTGCTGAAGAAGTAAAGCAGACCGTAGGCAATGGAGAAAAATGGAGTGCAAAAATTGAATATATTCTTCAACCGGAACCATTAGGACTTGCACATGCAATAAAAATCTCAAGAGGTTTTCTTAAAGACGAGTCGTTCATAATGTATCTTGGTGATAACCTCTTGAAAGAGGGAGTCGGTGATTTTGTCAGAAAATTTCAGCAAATCAAATCCGATGCCCTCATACTGTTGACCGAAGTAAATAATCCTCAAGAATTCGGAGTTGCGGTTGTTAATAAAGAGGGCACGGTCAAGAAATTGATTGAAAAACCAAAAGAACCACCATCAAACTTGGCACTGGTGGGCGTATACCTTTTTAACAAGAATATCTTTACTGCCATAGAAAATATCAGACCATCCTGGCGCAATGAACTGGAAATAACAGATGCAATTCAATGGTTACTTGACAACAATTTCAATGTTGTTTCAGATAAGGTTAAGGGCTGGTGGAAAGATACAGGAAAACCTGAGGATATTATTGAAGCAAATCTGCTGATCCTTGAAAACATTGAGCCTTTGAATCAAGGTACCTTGATTGATACCAATACTAACGGCAGGGTAAGGATCGGTTCTGGAACAACAATTGAAAAGAGTATTATTCGCGGTCCGGTTGTGATTGGTAGCAATGTTCATATCACAAATGCGTTTGTCGGACCGTTCACTTCAATTGGTGACAAGGTAGTTATCAAGAATTCTGAAATAGAATGCAGTGTGGTTATGGAAGGTGCAAAGATTGAAAATGTCAATAAGCGAATTGACCGTTCAATAATCGGAAAGAATGTGATAATTACTCAAACCGAGGTCTCACCTCGTAGTCATCGTTTTTATCTTGGTGACCAGAGTTTTGTGGAGATTGTGCAATGAAAGAAATAATAGGATTCAAAGGGAAAGAATTGATTGACGGTGTGAAGGTCAAAAATTTAAGGTTATTGCCGGATGAGCGTGGCAGATTGATGGAAGTGATTAGAAAAGACGATGAATGCTTTGAAGAATTCGGACAAGCTTATATCACCACTGCCTATCCCGGCGTGGTCAAGGCATGGCATTATCATAAATTGCAGAACGATAATATGACGGTTATTAAGGGGATGGCGAAGATCGTCCTCTATGATGACCGTAAAGACAGTTCAACAAAAGGTCTGATTAATGAGTTTTTTGTAGGTGAACATAACCACATCCTTGTGCATATTCCAAAACTCATCTGGCATGGATTCAAGTGTATCAGTGAAGAAGAATGTATTATTTTGAATATCGTCACTGAATGCTACAACTATCATAAGCCTGATGAATATCGCAAACCTCCGCATGAATCAGATATTCCTTATGACTGGACGAGAAAAGATGGATAATTTACTAAATCCGAAATTCGAAATTCGAAATTCGAAATTGTTATGAGGGTATTAATTACTGGTGGCTGTGGGTTCATCGGTTCAAATTTTATCCGTTATTTTAATTGCAAACATCCTTATTAT
>JBDRWH010000025.1:0-14341 GCA_039802325.1 Caldifarciminota bacterium | reverse complement strand
TCTATTTTATCAAAATGATTTTGAGAACTGAAGATAATCCAGTGGTTGAGAGAAGTGCAAAAATTGTGGTAGTCAAATAGATTACTCTATCAGGTAACCTAATAGCCCTCTGCCAATGGCAACTTCAGGTATTTCTTTTATTCGGACTTTGAAATCGTAGCGCCAGTTATCTGCTAACTGTGCAAAACTGAATACACCTTCCCAGCAATGAAGATTTCTCGTTAATGAAATATTATAATCAACGATTTTCTTTAATTGATAATCATACCGCGCACTGTAGGCGACCAGCCAGTTTCTGGTTGGCTTTATTTCACCATTAAACCAGATCTGATATTTCTTTTCCTGCTTTGTGTAAGTATAATTCTGGGTGATGCTTATTTTGAAATTTTCGGTCTGAAAGCCAGTTCCGTGGTCAATTGTATAGGTATAGTCTCTTGTATATAGATTATAACTACCACCAATGCGAGTGCTGAAATTAGAAACCGGCTTGGGAAAAGGATTTAGTGTTAGATTAACAGAAAAATTTATCGGCGAAATTGTATCATTAAGTAGATTGTATCCACTGCCCAGGAAAATCTGGGCAAAGTTCTTCTTTTCATTCTTGTCACCAACCTTTGCTTCAAATTCCTGATTCAAACTAAATCCAATACTGCTTGTTTTTGAATAACTTGGGATGCCAGATACCGAAGGAAATCTTCCGAAATCAAAATCCGGTGTATAACGATAAGAGATACCTGGCATAACCTTGTGAAGGATACCTTTTATCCCGAATAGTCCCATACTGAAAACACGATAAAGATTCGTGCTCGCATTCGTAATGAATGAATAACCAAAACGTGCAGGATATTTGTTGCCGAGCGTATCTTCTTTAAATACCGCAAGGTCAAGGTCTACCCCTGGTGAGACTGAAAAAAGGTCAAGGATATTTTGTTTAAACCCTGGACTTGTATGAATATTTGCACCACCAGCTTCAGTTTTTTGTTCTGCGTGGGTCTGCCGATCATAGACTACATGCCCGGAAAATGAATAGGTGATCAGCGAAAATAATTGGTTTGAAGGTGTTGTGACGGTATAATATGGAATTTTTTCAAATGTTGTAGTATCGCCAAAATCCACTTTTCGTTCCAGGGTAAGGGTATTTTTTATTTTCCCAAAATCACGATTTACTGTGGCCTGGGATGTAATTTCTTTATCTACCCAGATGATTGTGGTCTCCGCATAGTCTGAACGGTATTGATTATCACTCATATATTTGACATCGCAATTAAAATCTGTACCCAATAAGAAATAAGGAGAATTATTTCTTGCTTCAATGCTGTATCTCGTTAGTCTTGTATCAATTTCTTTTATGTAATTTATATGAAAATTTCCTGCAGAATAAGGACTGTAATCCCATACACCTTCCAGGTGGGGCATAATACCCTTCTTTTCCATTGCGTCAATCTGCAGGGTCAGATCTGCATAGTCTGAGATCACATAGTAGTAGGCAAATCCCCGAATGAATTTTCCGTAAGCGCGGGAATTACCTGCCCGAAATGGCAATAATCCAGATTTTCTTCTTGAAGAAATTGGGACAAACCAGAATGGTGCTGCGATGACAGGCATATCATAAATGTAGAGATATATTGGTCGGGCGATCACCATGTCACCTAAATAGACCTTCATTCTTGGTGCATAGAAATAATAATGTGGCGGTGAATCACTGCATGTGGTATATTTACCCTCATAGGCATTAACAACTTTTTCCTCAACCCAGTAGATTTTCTTGCCCTCAATAAATCCTTTTTCTATCTGGGTCTTTCCGGTATCCATCATTGCCTTTTTTGTCTCAAGGTTATATTTTAAATGTGTTCCTTTAATAGAATCATTTATCTGTTGTAGATGACACATACCAAATGCCTCAAGGGTTTTTCTATCAATAAAATAATAGGCACTATCAGAAAATAGTTGAATATCCCTGTATGATATATATGCAGAATCATTCAAGATTACAATTGAACTATCAAGATCATAGGTTATCATCTTTGCAGAATAGTGAACAACATTAAGACTTTCTGCGGGTAATGTATCATTGTTCATCTGGATAAAGAGAAAAAAAATCATATAAAGATGGATTTTATTGAGGTGTTGTTACCAGCATCCAAACCCTAACCCACAGACTATTCTTTCAATATTTCTTTGTAACTATCAAGCACAACTTTATAATATTTCATTGCCTGTTCCTCATCGCCCAGGGACCGATAAATATCTGCCAGTCCTTCATTTATCGCAATTAGAGTTTCTAAATCTGCAACGTCCTTTTCTCTACGGCATAATTCCAGAGCTTGAATGTAGTAATTAACTGCTGCTTCATATCCACCTTTCTTGATCGCAATCCTGGATGACTTTAACAAGTATTCCATAGCCCTTTTGTAATTCTCTGCCTTCAAATAATGAAATAATGCATACTCTTCGTACCCTTCGCGTCGGCGATAATAATCCGCAAGCCGTGCATGGCGCTGGTTTTTATCAGGGATAAGATTATAGATTTCTTCCTGCAGTAGTGGTGATGCAAAGAAGTACCTCTCATTCTCCTTTTTCAGAATATTGTGTTCTGAAAAATATTCAAGGTGTTCCTGAATATTCTCAGTTATTGGCAAATCCTGCGGGTCAATTTCAAAACCCAAAACTGCGAGGGCGTAAAGCAATTCCTTGTTTTCCTCAAATAGTTCTAATCTGCGTTTAATTATTGTCTTATAATCGCTGAATGGTAAACTGAAGTTTATCAATGGGTTCTCACCACTATATAGATTATGGAAATAACCGACCTGTTCCTCTTTGAAAAGATTGACATATTGGTTAACATTGAATATTGTAGTTGTAGGAAGGTTAATCTTCTCATTGGTGTAGTTATATAAGTATTCTTCTACCTGGGTTCTATCAATCTCTAAAAGTTCAAATTCTTTTAGACCAGTGAGATTAACCTGGGAGCGATTGGCAGTGAGAATGAATTTCACCTCTTCATCAGCAAGATTTGTAATAAAATGCTGAACAAAATTGGCGGATGCTGGTTCCAGATTTTCAACATCTTCTATTATTACTACCACGGGCTTTAAATGTGATAAATTGGTAAGCACGTTACAGATAGTGTTAATAATCAATTCCTTGCGAATCTTAAGATCCATCTTCCTCAAGATTGTGTCTTCTTCACCAATCCCCATGAAATCAAGAATAGCAAGATAACTTGTACCAATGTCACGAATGCCAATCTCTTTCAGCTTTCGTTCGATAATCTTCTGTTTTTCTTCCAGACCTAATTTCGGTTCAATTTTGAACAATTGATTCATCAAATCATAAACTGGTTTCAATGTGATATTTGAGAGATAGGATGGAGCAGTGGTTCTGAGAATTTCCGCGTCATTCATCCATTTTTCTACAAGTTGACCAACAAAAGTTGTCTTCCCGGTACCATCAGGGGCAAAGATCAGTGCAGATTTTGTGACATTTAGCAAATTCTTGAATGCATCAAGCATAATTGTCCGGGGAATTATCTCTGAAGGTTTTTTTGACTCCGGAAAGTTTACTTTACCTTTTGGTCCATCAATTCTACAAACCAAGATTTCAGTTTTCATCCCTTCAATCGTGAGCATTCCCAATGATGTAATATCAAAGTGTTCTATCACCGCAGGTTCTATTTCTGCAGAAATTAATATTTCACCAACCTGGGCAATGCGTGCTAAACCTTTTGCGATACCGATGTACTGGGATAATCCAAATCTAATTTCTGGATAAAGTTCTTTCAGTCTGTAAAGGCAATTAATGATATTAATGTCATCGTTTGAGAAAATAATTAAATGTCTTTCTGCTTGCTCAATGTTTGAACCGAATCTCTTCAAATTTTCTATTAAATTTTGGAACTGCTTCACTTTCAAATCTCTGATCATTATTCCTATGTAATAAGACATATTTCAATCTCCGTTAAATTTCATATTTTAAAAGGCATCTTTAGCAAAGTCCGTAAAGGAAGAAATTTAAATTCCTCATTCTTGCTCATCGTGGCAATAACCAGTTCCGGGGCAAATTCGTTTAGCACCTGGAGGCAGGCACCGCACGGTGTAATGAAGTCGTATTGCGGGGAATAGACTAACAACAATGAGAAATCTGTTGTTCCTTCTGAGAGTGCCTTATATAATGCGACCCTTTCCGCGCATATAGTCAAGGAATATGAACTATTCTCTATATTTGTTCCGGTATACACCTTTCCATCCTTGCAATAGAGCACTGCTCCTACCTTAATCTTTGAATAAGGCGCATAGGAGTATTCTACTGCTTCCTTAACCTTTTTTATCAGAGACTTAGCAACCTTCAAGATTTTCCTCTCATAAGTTCCTATGCCACGATAAAGTTGATAAAATCAGTTCCATTTCTTATCCCTTTTATGTTCATGTAACAGGCAATTGTTTTTGCCATATCACTGAAACTACTTCTTATGCCGATATTTGAACCTTTATTATTATGGGCATAGACAAGTAACGGCACGTACTCGCGTGAGTGGTCAGTTGATTCTGTTGTTGGGTCATTACCATGGTCTGCAGTTATAAATAGTAGATCACCTTTGTTTAAGTTTTTGATGATCTTATCTATTTCCTGATCCATTTGTTCAAGACCTTGTGCAAAACTGACAACATCATTGCGGTGTCCCCAGTCCATATCAAATTGGACAAAATTTGCGACAACTAATCCTCTGTTTGTTTGTTTCAATGATTCCAGCACATATTCAACGCACTTGAGATTATCAACCGAATGAAAAGATCTGGTATAACCCTGCTGGGCAAAGATATCATCAACCTTACCGATTGCAATGACTTCATACCCGGCATCTTTCGCATAATCAAGAAGGGTGGGTTCTGGTGGTTTCAATGAAAAATCTTTTCTCTCTTTTGTGCGATAAAAATTCGGTGGGCTGCCAGCAAATGGTCGGGCAATTACCCGGGCAACTCCATGCTTTCCTTGTAGTAATTCCCGTGCAATTTCACAGAATTTGTATAACTCATCAACACCAAATACTTCAACATGGCAAGCAATCTGAAACACACTGTCGGCGGAAGTATAAACGATAGGCATTTTTTTCTCAATGTGCATTGCACCCAATTCTTTCAATATTTCAGTTCCTGATGCTGGATAGTTTCCCAGGGTTTTATAGCCAATTTTCCTTTCAAATTCGTTTATAATATCTGGTGGGAACCCATGAGGATAGGTTGGAAATGGTTCTTCAAGAATGACACCCATCAGTTCCCAATGCCCGGTCGTTGAATCTTTGCCAGGAGATTGCTCAGCCATTTTACCAAAATGTGCAAGGGGAACATTGGTTTTGTTTACGCCTTTTATATCAATAATATTTCCCAATCCAAGACTCTCAAGAAAGGGTAATTTTAGCCCGCCGACTGCTCTTGATAGGTTACCCAAAGTATTGCTCCCCTGATCGTTGTATTTATCTGCATCGGGTAATTCACCCACGCCCACGCCATCAAGTATCAAAACAACCACCCTTGCCATTGCAATATTATATACATAAATTTATACTTGTAAAGGGAAAATTGCATCTTGAGTTCGGGACTGAAAAACATGGCAGTTTGGTAATTGTTGACAAACAAGGTAATTTCTTTATAATTATCTGCGAAAGGAGAAACAATGGCAAGGAAATGTGCAGTATGTGGAAAAGAGGCACAGGTTGGATCAAAGATTAGCCATGCCCATAATGTCTCAAAGAGAAGATTTAATGTCAATTTGCAAAGGGTGAGAATAAAAATAGATGGCAAAATCAAACGCGTTTTGGTATGCACTGCTTGCTTGAGTGCAGGAAAGATTACCAAGGCATAGCACAGATTCGTTGATTGATGATAACTTCTGTTTACACCATTACAAGCGTCATTATTGTAAGTCTAATCTCACTCATTGGTATTCTGTTCATCAAAATCAACTTCCAGAGATTGTCAAAATTTCTTCTATTTATGGTGAGCTTTGCTGCAGGATCCTTGTTAGGAGATGCATTCATCCATCTTATACCGGAGGCCTTTGAACAATTAGAAAACAATTTGAGAGTTTCCTTATTAATAATTGCGGGAATTTTAGTTTTTTTTGTACTGGAGAAATTTGTGCGCTGGCGCCACTGCCATATTCCCACATCAGAAGAACATCCACATCCAATGGTAACAATGAATCTCATTGGTGACCTTGTACATAATCTTATTGATGGAATGATTATTGGGGCAAGTTATTCTGTGAGTATTCCGATTGGAATAGCAACAACTTTTGCAGTAGTAATGCATGAGATACCCCAGGAAATTGGTGATTTTGGTGTGTTTATTCATGGTGGATTGAGTATAAAAAGGGCATTATTTCTCAATTTTGTTTCTGCCCTGACCGCAGTGTTAGGAGGAATTATTTCTTTAGCAGCAGGTCCTATGGTTAAGGATTATTCAATCACATTATTGCCCCTGACTGCAGGTGGTTTTGTATATATCGCTGGTTCTGACCTTATCCCTGAATTACAGGGGTGTGAAACTGCATCTGCATCCTTTTTTCAATTGGTTTCAATGATTTTTGGGATTGGAATAATGGCGTTGTTGTTTTTTCTTGGATAACTTTTTCACCAGTGAGAAAAGACAAATTCTCAGGAGTTTTTGATTATTTTTTCATTCTCAGACCCTTAATACTAATTCCGGTATGGGATTTCTTTCTTATTGGAAATTATCTGGCATCTCCGGATAATAGATTTGCAACAAAACCATTCATTGGATTATGCTTATATACTATGCTAATGGGTGGGGTGTATATCCTGAACCAGATAACGGATATCAATACTGATCGTCTGAACAAGAAATTATTTATCCTTTCAGAAAGTTATATGCCTTTAAAAAATGCCTATATTGAAATGTTATTATTGTGGAGTCTATCTTTGTTCTTTTCATGGTTCTTCGGTATACACTTTTTCATATTGGTTCTCATTTCATTGATAATTGGGATCCTTTACTCTGTGCCGCCATTTAAACTTAAGGGCAGGCCTTTTCTTGATACGCTCAGCAACGGAATTGGATATGGCGTGATCAACTTTGCAGTTGGTTGGCTAATGCAAAAATCTTTTGAATGGCAGATATTTTCAAGGTTTCTTCCCTACTTTTTAAGTATCAGCGCAGTCTTTATTAATACTACAATAGTTGATATTGAGGGTGATAGAAAATCAGGTGAGCTCACAACCTCTGTATTCTTGGGCGAAAGGTTATCTTATATCATATCGCTGATACTAATGTCAGGGGGTGTTATTTTTTCCATAATCTACAGAGATTTAATCTGTCTTATTCCGTCTGCGATATCTGTGCCGTTGTTTTTATACACGGCAATATACTACTTAGTGAACAGGAAAATAAACCGGCGAATCACAATAATTTCATTTAGACTACCCGGGCTTGTATTTACAATCATAACCTGCATAATCTATCCAATAATAATCCCTTTCTTGGTTGTGCTTCTCATAGGGATGAGAATCTATTACAGAAAGCGATTTAATATTGATTATCCCAGCCTTGGTCAAGGATAAAAAAAGGGGATTGGTGTAAGTCAATCCCCTTAATGATTTGATAGTATAGTACTATTTAACCGCTGATTTCAGTTCGCGACCCGCCTTGAATTTTGGTACTCGCTTTGCTGGAACCTTAATTAGTTCACCAGTCTGTGGATTTTTCGCGGTCCGTGCTTTTCTCTTAGCAGCGGAGAAAGTACCAAATCCGACGAGTGTTACTTTATCCCCTTTCTTAAGGGCAGAAGTCACTGATTCCACAAAGGTATCAATTGCTGCCCCGGCTGCTTTCTTACTTATTTTTGCCTTCTTAGCAATTGCATCAATAAGTTGTGCCTTGGTCATTTTAGTCACCTCCTCTCTTTAAGATTGTCAATTATACGCACAATTCAATGTTTGTCAAGCCCCAAGATTGCTGAAGTCTGCATTGGTCAGCCAATGAACAATAATGATACTCTTGACTTATCAATGTTTATGGATATAATGACTGACTGGTCAGTCATTATAAACCTTTACAAAAATAAGGAGTCTAAATAGATTATGAAGAAAGATATGCGTGAAAGAATTATGGAGTCTGCAATAACGATTTTTGCCCGAAAGGGTTTTTTTGAAACTACGGTTGATGATATTGCCCGAGCCGCCAAAGTAGCAAAAGGCACGATTTATCTATACTTCAGGGATAAATCAGATATATACATCAATATACTTGAATGGCAACTCAGTTCAGCACTTGCAGACCTGCAGGCAGTAAGTAAGGAAAAGTTAAGCAGTACCCAGAGATTAAGACGGATTGCGGAAGACTGGCTTCTGCACTCGGTGGATTTTCACCGATTTTTCCCGGTGATTTCAATGGAGAATATAAATCAGGCACTTAAGATAATGAAAGAAGTAAAGAAAAGGGTTTTTCCGATAATCGGTCAGATAATTTGCTCGGTCGCTAATATAATAGACGAAGGCATCAAAAATGGAGAATTTCGCAAGATAAATTCCAGAATTGCCGCAATCAGTTTCCTTAATATTATGAGGGCACCTCTTTTATTAAATCTTTTTACTTCAGAGAAAGTAGCATCAAGCGAAGAAATTCTAAGTCTATTTTTTGAAGGTCTAAAAAACAGAAAGGAGTTAAAATGAATGTTTTACTAATCTTGCTCTTAACAGGGTTATTTAATCCCCGAATAGATGCAAGACAGGTCTTCATCGGTCCCAATTATTCAAATTATCTTCTTTTTCAGGATACCTTGGACGAGCAAAAAGGTAAATATCAGTGGGGTATCCAGATCGGCGTGGCAAATATCATTCCCAAACTCGGAATTGAATTTAGCGGTGCAATAGTTCGCTATGATGCGCCACCAGAACAGGGACCTTATGCATATAAATACACGCCATTGACATTCACCGTAACATACAGTCTTTTGCCATTTTTAAGGACGGGTTTGATACAGGTAAATCTAAAAACTGGTTTTGGTTGGTATCTATGGCAGGGTCTGTTTAATGACCAGGTGATTACACTGCCTACCGGTGACAAAATGGATGAACAAGACCTTGGTTTTACAGGTGGTCTTGAATTCCAGATTAAACCGTTGGACAATTTTGCGCTGTTTTCCCATTTACAGTATCATTATCTCACGAGTTCCAATATCTACAAATACGGCTACTTTGACGAAGACGAAAAATTCTTTGTCAACGGCTTCGGATTAAAATTCTTTTTGCCATGATAGAATTTAAACGAATGGTTTTTGGTTATTGGGCATAGATGCCGGTATGGTTAATGAGCATGGTCATTTGTTTAAAAAGTTTAATTATTGTTTGGAATTTAGGATTTGTTTGGAATTTGGTGCTTGGAAATTGGGATTTAATTGTAAGGGGGTCTTATGCTACAGTTCGTCTTTTTGATATTTTTGACTGTCCAGGATTCAGTTAACTTTTCTTTAAGTGATGCGATTGAATACGCCTATAACAACAATGCCGAAATAAAACAACTCGTCATTGATTTAGATAGGTCAGCAGCAGATATCGGCATTGCCCGTTCGGCATTCTATCCGACAATCTCGGCAACGGGTTATTATGCATATTTGAGTGATTTACCTGTTTTTCAGCTTGACTCAATGTTTATCCCGATGGGTCAGCATGAAAATTATAACTTCCAGGTTTCACTCCAGCAGATTTTCTTTGCCTGGGGAAAGATTTATGATGCGTACCGTATTGCCGGGATTAGTCGTGATATTGCAGAATTGAAAGTAATTAGAAAAAAGCAGGAAGTTCGTTGTTCGGTCATAAAATCTTATTATGGCTTGCTTGTCCTAAATGAAATGGTTGAACTAACAAAGGAAAGTATGGAGCAATTGAAAAGACATGAAGAAGCAGTGAAGAAAAGATATGAGGCAGGTCTTGTCTCGCAATTTGACCTGCTCCGTTCCCAGGTCCAGGTTGCGAATCTAAAGCCGAGATTAATAGAAGCAGAAAACGGTTTACGCCTTGCACGCGAAGGTTTTAAAATGCTCTTGGGATTACCACAGGATAAGGAATTCAAGTTAACAGATTCACTTGAAGTAGCCGAGACTGATTATGATCTTGAGGTGCTTAAGCAAGAGGCATTAAACAATCGTGCAGAATTGAAAAATCTCAATAAAGTTGAAAGATTGAGCAAACTTGCAAAAACAATCAAGGCACGGGCAAATCTGCCAACGCTCATTGCCGGTGTGAGTTACGACCGAAAAAAGCCGTTTAGTTTCGGGGGCAATGACTGGGGCTCAAATCTTACCTTCAATATTGGGTTTCAGTGGCCCATCTTCAGTGGTTATAAAAATCTGTATGAGTATAACAAATCAAGCATGCAATTGAAAGAGGTTGAACTGGCCTATGAAACTCTTACAAAAGGCATCATTCTTGAGGTAAAGCAGGCATACTTTAACTTGAGTGCTGCAAAAGAAGAGATTTCTGCAGCAAAGGAGAATGTAAATCAGGCTGGACAGGCACTCAATATTATGGAAACAAGATACAAAAACGGACTTGCTACAAATCTTGAATATCTTGACTCACAACTGGCAACAATGCAGGCAAAGATAAATTATCTAAATGCCCTTAAGGATTATTTGAGCGCAAGGGCAGATCTGCTAAAGGCAGTGGGATATGAGTAGGGTGTCAGGATATCGGAAGATCAGGATATCTGAAAATATCTACTTTAGGTATTTTGGCGTTTAGGCATTTAGGTATTTGATAAAGAGGAGGTCATAAATGAAAAAATTCATTACCATTATTGTCATTATAGTGATCATTGGCATTGTGTTAAGATTGACCCTCGTCAAAAGACAGACCGGTGCAAAGATGGAGAAGGTGCCACCGTCAGTAGAAGTGACCAGGGTTACAAAGAGCGATGTGCAAAAGACCTGCGCACTCATCGGCATGCTCGTTGCAGATAAGACTGTTCAAGTCTTCCCTGAAACGATGGGTAGAGTAACAAAGATATTTGTCAAGGAAGGTGCCTATATCCAAAAGGGCGATAGAATAATTGCTCTGAAAAATGAGACTGTCGGTTTTGAATTTGAAGAAGCCTATGTGACTGCTCCAATTGGTGGTACCATAGCAAAGATTCTTGTGGATGTTGGTTCAAGTGTAGCACCACAGGTTCCGGTAGCAATGATAGTAGACATTTCAAGAATGAAAGTGAATTTCAACGCTCCGGAAATAGATGCGCAGTGTTTCAAGACAAATAGTCAATTAGGGATACTCATAGATGCAATTCCCGGGAAAAATTTCAAAGGTTATATTAGTGAGATAAGTCCAGTCATTGACCCGTTGACCAAGACCGTAGGTGTCAAAGCAGTCATTGAATCTCAAGGTGCAAATCTCAAGCCTGGAATGACCGCGCGTGTTGTAATAAAACTTGGCGATAAAAAAGGTGTGATTGCTGTCCCTCAAGATGCAATGATTGATAATTCGGTATTTGTAGTAAAGCATGATAGTACTGCTGAACGTAGACCAGTGAAGATTGGATTGGTGGGTGATGAACTCGTTGAGATAGTTGAAGGTTTGAAGGAAAACGAAACGGTTATAGTTATGGGTCAGCAAAGGCTTGCGGGTGGTGAAAAGGTCATTCCAATTGAGAGGGAAAAATGAAAATCACCGAAGTTTCTGTAAAAAGACCCCTTGCAATTTCAATGGTATTTTTAGGATTGATCATCTTCGGAATTATTTCCATTACAAAATTGCCCGTGGATTTGTTCCCGAACATTACCCTGCCTATGATGGTTGTTATGACTACTTATCAGGGCGCTGGTCCACAGGAGGTTGAAACTCAAATTACCCAACCTTTTGAGAAAATACTTGGCACACTTAATAATATTGATAAGATCACTTCAACTTCTTCAGAAAATGCCTCCATGATTATGCTACAATTTACCTGGGGAACAGACCTTGATGCTGCGGCAAATGATGTCCGGGACAGACTTGGACTGATATTACCATATCTGCCTGAAGATGCTCAACAGCCGATGATATTTAAATTTGATATATCTCAACAACCAGTGGTTCTCTATAGCATAAAAGGGAATATTGATCCTCTTGAGATTGACCGGATCGGAGATGATATCGCAGATAGATTACAGAGGGTGGGTGGTGTTGCTGCATCATTTGTTGAAAGTGGTGTTCTTAACGAAGTTCAAATTCTTTTTGATTATGACAAACTTGTGGGACTTGGCATAAGCCCGGATCAGATTATTAGTATCCTGCGTGCGCAGAATGTGAACTTCCCATTAGGTACAGTTGAATCAGGAACAAAGGTTTATACTTTGCGTGTGCTTGGCGAATACAAGAGTCTTGATGAAATTCGTAAAACTGTTATTGGCAATAAAAATGGTGTGCCAATTCTTTTGGAGCAGGTTGCGGATGTAAAACTTGGTCCTTCAGAAGCTACTTCAATTACGAGGACAAATCGTGTAAATTCAATCTACGGTTTTATCCAGAAACGCACCAATGCAAATACGGTCAATGTGTGTAACGGTGTTATAAAAGAGATTGAGCAAATCAAAAAAGAATTACCTTCGGGTGTAGGCATTGATGTTTTCTTTAATCAAGCCGATTTCATAAACCGCTCTGTGCGTAGTACAATGGACACATTAGTAGTCGGTGCAATCCTTGCAATGGTCATTCTTTTTCTGTTCCTTGGTAATTTCAGAGCAGCATTGATAATTGGCATTTCTTTACCGATTACAGTCTTCTTTGCAGTTTTTATGATGTTCATTTTTAATATGACGATTAATATGGTTTCACTCAGTGGCCTCACGATCGCGATAGGTATGGTCGTTGACTGTGCAATTGTAGTATTTGAGGCGATTTATCGGCACCGACAGGAAAAAGGTGAGGACCCGGATCTCGCTTCAGTGCTGGGCACAAGAGAAGTCGGTATGGCAATCACTGCTTCCACAATGACCACTATCGCTGTATTTCTTCCCTTACTTCTGGTTCGTGGATTTGCTTCCATATTTTTCAGTCAGATTGCCTGGACTATTACATTTGCCCTTGCTTCTTCTTTGTTGGTTGCAATTACAATCGTGCCAATGATGATGGCAAAACTTCTAAAGATGGAAAAAGAGGTCGGTCGTGTTGAATCTTTCTTCCTGGGGGCATACAGACAGGTTGAGAATGTTTATCTAAAGATAATCCGCTGGGCGCTGAATCATCGTAAGACAATAATCTTCGGCACAGGAGGGCTTTTTGTATTAAGCCTTGGACTTTTGTTCTTTATTGGTGCAGAACTCACCCCGTCTCCGGACCGCGGTGAAATACAGATTGAAGCAGAAATGCCGGTAGGCACAAATCTTGCCACCACGGATTCTGCAATTATAAAATTAGAGGAGATACTACTTAAAGAAATTCCTGAAATGGAAAATACATTTGTCACCATTGGTTCAGGCACCGGCCTTTCCGCATTGTTTGGCGGTGGTGCCGGACCTCATGTGGGCACAATCTGGATTGGGCTCGTGGACAGAGAAAAACGCACGCGCTCAGTAAAAGATATTCAGAAGGCTATCAGACCAAAATTGAATACTATTCCGGGGCTTGTTACTCGCTATACTTCTGATGAATCGTTTCTTTTTGGTACGGGAAAGCCGATTGAACTGAAGATAATCGGCTATGACCTTGATAAAGCAAGGGCAATCTCTGATGAGTTAATAGAAAAACTAAAGAAAGTAAAAGGGCTTGTTGATCTGCAATCTGACTTGAGTCAGGGTAAACCTGAGATTCAGTTTATCGTGGATAGATATAAGGCAATGCAGTTTGGTCTCACTCCTTACCAAATTGGTCTTGCCTTAAGGAGTCAGATTGAGGGTATGGTTGCGACCCAGTATCGCATTGAGGGGGATGAATATGACATTAGGATTACGCTCAGGAAAGAATATAAAGATACACCTCAGAAGATTAAATCAATAACCATTGCAACGCCGGTCGGTGTGGTGCCGTTGAGAAATTTTCTCATTGATACAGTGGCAATTGGACCGGCAAAGATTGAACATGAGAATACATTCCGTGTGGTTAAGATAGGTGGTAATGTTGAAGGCAGGGACCAGAATAGTGTAGCACGGGATGTGCAAAAAATCCTGAAGGAAGAAATTGTTCTGCCACCTGGTTTCAAGATTGAAATGGGTGGTGGATTTGAACAAATGCAGACCACATTCCGGGATATTGGGTGGGTGATTCTTCTTGCGATATTCCTTGTTTATATCATTATGGTGGGACAGTTTGAATCCTTGAGAGAGCCGTTTATTATTATCTTTACAATTCCGCTTG
>JBDRWH010000024.1:11407-14424 GCA_039802325.1 Caldifarciminota bacterium | reverse complement strand
GCCAAAACTCTGCAGATCGGCGTATCAGCGAAAATGTTAGGAAGGGTATTTGACGGATTGGGTAGACCAATAGATGATGGTCCAGAGATTGTGCCTGAGGCATTACTTGATATCAATGGCGCGCCGATAAATCCAACTGCACGGGATTATCCAAATGAGTTTATTCAGACCGGTATATCAGCAATTGACGGTATCAATACTCTGGTGCGCGGACAGAAACTTCCCATCTTTTCAGGTTCTGGACTTCCTCATAATCGATTTGCTGCCCAGATTGTAAGGCAGGCAACCGTACTCCAGGAAGGTCAGGAGTTTGCAATTGTTTTCGGTGCAATGGGTATAACATTTGAAGAGGCAAATTTTTTCATCAGTAATTTCACCTCAACCGGTGCCTTAGAAAAGGTTGTGCTGTTCTTAAACCTTACTGATGATCCAGCAATTGAACGAGTATCAACTCCAAGGGTTGTGCTTACAGTTGCTGAATACCTTGCATTTACAAAGGGTTATCATATTCTGGTAATACTTTCTGATATGACAAATTATGCTGAAGCCCTACGTGAAATTTCAGCAGCAAGAAAAGAAATTCCTGGTCGCAGGGGTTATCCAGGATATCTTTATACGGATCTGGCAACAGTCTATGAACGTTCTGGTAGAATAAAAGGCAAAAAGGGTTCAATCACACTTATCCCAATCCTGACAATGCCTGAAGATGATAAGACCCATCCAATTCCTGATTTGACCGGGTATATAACCGAAGGTCAAATAATCCTTTCAAGGGCGTTATACAGAAAAAAAATTCTACCACCAGTTGATGTGATGCAGTCATTATCAAGGTTGAAAGACAAGGGAATTGGCAAGGGAAAGACCCGGGAAGACCATGCTGATTTGTTCAATCAATTGATTGCGTGTTATTCAAGGGGTAAAGAGGCACAGGAACTTGCAATCATTCTTGGCGAAGCAGCACTATCAGATATGGATAAGATTTATCTAAAGTTTGCAACTGTTTTTGAACAGCGTTATGTTAATCAGGATGAATATGAGAATCGGACAATTGAACAGACACTCAATTTAGGCTGGGAATTATTAAAACTCGTACCCAGGGCTGAAATGAAGCGAGTAAGAGAAGAATTTTTGAAGAAGTATTATGATACAGAAAACAAGCCGTCATAAACGCTAAAGGTTCTATAGTGAAACTGGATATTCCTCCTACCCGAATGCAGTTGTTAAGATTGAAGCGAAGAAATATTATTGCTCGACGTGGCCACAAATTATTGAAAGACAAGCAGGACGAGTTAATAAGAAAGATAATGGAATTGGTAAAACAGATCCAGGAATTACGACTGAACATTGAAAAAGAATTGCAATCTGCCTACAGTTATTTCTACTTTGCCTCAAGCAAACAAGCACCCAATACTACAGAAGAAGCATTATTGGGTGGGAACAAAAAGATTGAGATAGAATATACTACGGAACGCGTATTCAATGTGCGGATTCCAAAGTTTATCAAGAAGATCTCCGGCACTATGCTCAGTTATGGTTTCTTAAACACTTCTGGAGACCTGGATCTGGCATTGAAAAAGATTGATAACTTACTTGAAGGACTGCTCAGGGTTGCTGAACTGGAAAAGGCGCTGGAAATTCTTGCGATTGAGATTGAAAAAACTCGGCGCCGGGTAAATGCTCTGGAATTTATTCTTATTCCATCAATTGAAGATACCATCAAGTACATAAATCTCAAGTTGTCTGAAATTGAAAGATCAGATCTGACAAGATTGATGCGGGTAAAAGAAATTCTTGGCAAAAGGTAGGTGATATGGATTTGATTGAAGAAATCAAGAAGGCTGAAGCAAAGGCAGAAAAACTGAAGAAAGAGGCTGAGAAAAAAGGATTTGAAACACTTGAGCAAACCAAGCAAGAACTGCAAAGAAAGCTCCAAAGCATTGCCCAGAAAAAAAATGAACTTCTGAAGGAAAGTCAGAAAGAAATAGAAAAAATTGTCGCTGAGCAGAAGAAAAAAATAGACGAGGAATACAATAAAAAAAGCCAGGAGCTGAAGAATCAGGTCAAAAAAAATAGGATCAAGGCAATTGAAGAAATCCAGGAGATTATTCTCAAATGGCAACAGTCCCCTTAGAAAAGTTTGTAATCATTGTCCACAAAAGCATTAAAGAGCAGTTTGTTGATAGACTCCATAAACTGAAGATAATACATATCACAGATCTAAGAGAAACTCCAGTATACACACCTGTGGAATTAGAAAGAATAAAAGAGGCAATTTCCCAGATTGCTGGATTTCAGAAAAAGGGAATGTTAGATAATTTTGTTAGTCCGCGCATTCCTATGAAATTAGACGATTTTCAAGTTATAACGCGCAAATACGATTTTCAGCGTACCGCCAAAGAACTTGAACAAATCAAAAATGAACGCGAAACACTGAACAATCAACTGCAGAATCTAAAAAGTCTGGTTTCCACTTTGATTCCTTTTGAACCCTTAAAATACAAACTAAGCGAGTCAAGAAATTTCAAACAGGTTGAAGCAATTTTTGTGCAGATAAAATCTGAAGAGGTGTACAAAACAATTGAATCCTCAATAACTGACATACCTTTCTCATTTGAGCCGATCAACAAAACCAGTGCAAGAATCTTTGGGTTATTTTTTGTGCGCAAGGTGGACCTTCAAAAATTCAAAGGTAAATTGATTGAATTAGGGTGTGAAATCATTGAACTGCCCAATATAGACAAAACCCCAGCAGATTTGATATCTGAATACAATCAGCAAATTGAAAAAATAGACCAGACAATCGCTGAATTGAACCAAAAAGAATTGAAGCTTGCCCAGGAGATCATGAATCTCAAGATTGTCTATGACTGGATAGAAAATGAATTCAGAAAAAATGGTGTTGCGGAAGCATTGCCTGAAACTTCAAGCACAATAAATATCATTGGCTGGATAAAAAAGAAGGATATAGAAAAACTCAACAAGATTGCAGAGGAATTCAAATTTGTAGCATTTGAAAG
>JBDRWH010000024.1:0-11397 GCA_039802325.1 Caldifarciminota bacterium | reverse complement strand
CCTGGTGGAGCACACCTTATGAAATGTTGATACGACTTTATAGTATGCCAGAACAGAAAGAGTATGACCCCACCCCATTTATTGCAGTATTTTTTCCGATATTTTTTGCCTTATGTCTCACCGATGCAATATATGGAATTTTCCTGGCATTATTTTCATTGTATCTTATGCGCAGGGTACCCGGAGATAAGAGCCTCTTGTGGATTTTGTTCACTGGTGGTATTATCACCATTTTTACCGGTAGTATAGTCGGCGGCTGGGCAGGAAACCTTTTTGACTTAATTGGCATCAGTTTCTTCAAGAATTTCAAAAAACTGATGCTTTTTGACCCACTGACCAATCCCATGCCATTTTTCTATCTTTCTCTGGGAATCGGTTATGTCCATGTTCTCTTAGGAGTTCTCATAGAAGTATTTGATGACCTACGCAACAAAGAGTATGCCCGGGCAATATTTGAGAACTTAACCTGGGCAGTATTGATTGTATGCCTGCCATTGTATTTCACTATTTTAAGATTGCCAGTCATGAAAGTTTTCATCCTCTTATCAATAACCGGTATCATTCTCTTTTCAAACCGTAGTGGTAATCCACCTTTGCTGGACCAGATTTTGTGGACCCTGCTTGTATTGTTTCTCTTAGGAACGCTGATGAAGGTATTTCCACCTTTTTTCAAATATATCTGTTTTGCTTTACTTGTTATTGGTATCGTACGAATCAAGCAAAGCAAAAAAGTTCTCATAAGAATAGCCTGGGGTCTTTACACCCTGTATGGCATAACATCATTTGTCAGTAATGTGCTTTCTTACATTAGATTAATGGCATTAGGAATGGTAACCGGCGGCATTGCCGTGACTGTTAATATGATTGCATGGATGGTACTAAAAGTCCCGGTATTGGGCATAATATTGGCAATTATAGTATTGATTGGTGGACATAGTTTTAATATTGTAATAAATGCGCTTGGCGGATTTATCCATACAATGCGTCTGCATTATATTGAATTTTTTGGCAGATTTTATGCAGGTGGTGGCAAAATGTTCAGACCGTTTGGAATGGAGACAAAATATGTGGAGATTAAGTAATAAGTTAATGGGAAAAGGTTATACGATGTCGCAGCCCGTTTCGTTTTACGGTATTATAAAGACTGTTATCAAATTGAATTTCAGGAATTTACGCATTTTGGTATTTTGGCATTTAATTGATATATATCTATTACATACTCCTGTTGGTATTTTCAATAACATTCTAAAAAGTCTGTTTTCCTGTAAACCAATAACTATTGACTATACCAGCATCCAAGCCCAAAAACCATTAACCATTAACTTTTTTAATAGGAGGTATTATGACTGACCCATTAGGTATGGCAATTGCGATTGCAGGTGGTGCCCTTGCTGCAATTCTCGCTGGGATTGGCTCAGCCATTGGCATTGGTTATACTGCCCAGGCAGCAAACGGTGTCTTGAGTGAAGACCCTGATAAGTTCGGGCAATTATTGATCCTTGTTGCGCTTCCCGGAACCCAGGGATTTTACGGATTCCTCGGCGCATTTCTATTAATGACAAAAATCGGGCTTTTAGGAGGCACCATGCCGGCAATATCATTATGGCAGGGTTTACAACTTTTTTTTGCCTGTATGCCTATTGCGCTTGCAGGGCTTGTTTCAGCAATCTGGCAGGGAAAGGTCTGCACTGCCGGTGTGGAAATGGTTGCAAAAAAGCCTCAGGAATCAGCAAAGGCAGTAATCTATGGTATTCTGGTTGAAATCTATGCAGTCTTAGGATTGATCGTCACAATATTGAGTTTGATGGGAATGAAGTTATAGTTATGCAGAGTGTAATTGAAAAGATCCTGGACGAAGCAAAAAAAGAAGCGGAGGCAATTGCCCGCAAATACGAAAGTGAAGTTGAAAATATAAGGCAGGATTACCAGGAGAGAATTAGAAATGCTGAAACAAAGCTCAAAGAGGAGATTGAAAAGAGAAAGAAAGAAGAAATAATGCGGGCGATTGCCCAGACAAATCTTGAATACAACAAAAAACTTACGACTGAAATGCAGATGCATTTAGACGATGTGCTCCAGTCCGCAATAAAAAAATTGCCCGAGCACAAAAAATATCTTGATTTTCTCAAAGGTCTGATAAAAAATAGTGGGATAAAAGATGGTGAACTGTATCTATCAAAATCTGATCTGCAAAAGTACCAGGCGCAAATTGAGCAATTCATAAAAAAAGAAAACTACAACTTCATCCTGAGGAATGATGATAAAATCTCGGGTGGTGTAGTAATAAAAAGAGAAAAAACAACTTTTCTTGGCTCAATAGATGTTATTATTGAAATATTGAAAGAGGAATTGAAGATCAAAATTGCACAGGTACTTGGTTTCGTATAATAAAAAATCTATTTGGTTATACACACCGCTGGTGTTTAACATTAGTTTTTGCTTTTTGGTCTTGACATCATTTAATTTTTTTATATAATCGCCAATAAGGTACAAGGCCCCTATCATTAAGTTATATCTTAATTGATTTTTTCTTGGTTCTTTGTACCTTTTTTTGTTGATTAATGAAATGGAGAATTACGAATGAAAAAAAATATCAAAAAAGATAAGATAATTTAGAGCACTGAATTATCTATGAAAGAGACATCGGAAAGAAAAAAGTGGATAACCGAATCTAAAGAACGGTGCCGGAAGTTAGGATTACATCCTGATAATCCGTGCATTGCAAAATCCCTGCATCCCGCAGAATTGCACCATCGTCAAGAATGTAATAGACTCTTGATTGAATCTGCACTTCCTTATATGAAAATCTGTAGCGAGACATTCAGGTTATGTGGCTCTATCTTGGTTTTGACTGATCGCGATGGCTATATCTTGAAGGCAGTAGGACCTGAATCAATACTCAAAAGCAGGATAAGAATTGGATTGGGTGAGGGAGGTTCATTGCGTGAAGAGGATGCCGGCACAAATGCAGTAGCACTCGCCCTCAGGCATCTAAAACCCACCTATGTAGAAGGGAAAGAATACTATATGAAAATCTTTCAGTCCGGTGCCTGCTTTTGCGCTCCGGTGCTTTGTAACGATAAATTGATGGGCACCGTCGTAATTGTCCATCCAGAAAACAAGGGTCATCCGCACACTTTTGCCCTGGTAAAAATCCTGGCAAATCTGATTCAGCAGAAATGCGAAAATACACTTGAGTTCGATTCATTTGCCAATTTGTCAAATTTGTTGAATCTAATCGCAGTTGCAACAGATCGTAACGGCACTATACTCTGGTTGAATGAAAGGGCAAAGAAAGTGCTGAATGTTCTACAAAAAGATAGAATCACATGCAATTTCAGCGATGATATTTTAAGGGATGGAGAAGTAATCAACGAAGTATTTAACTCGGAGCGCCTGGCAATGAGTTTCTTTGTCTTACGTAAAGAATACGACGACAAATTGCTTTTTTTCCTTGAACCTACAACAGGTTACAAACTAAGGAAAAAAAATGCAATTTCTGTCATCGCTCCATACAAATTTGATGACATTATTGGCTTGAAAAAGATCAAGATGAAGGCACTTCGTCTTGCGGTGCAGGATGTTAATCTTTTGATCATTGGTGAAAGTGGTACAGGAAAAGAACTGCTTGCTTCAGCAATACACAATGCAAGTTCGCGGGTGAATGAAAACTTCGTTGTTGTGAACTGCGCGGCAATTCCAGAAACATTGTTTGAATCTGAGTTATTTGGCTACAAAAAGGGTGCATTTACTGATGCCCGTTATGATAAGATTGGTAAGATTGAATATGCAAATAATGGTACGCTCTTTTTTGACGAGATAGCGGAAATGCCCCTTGATGTACAGGCAAAACTATTGAGAGTACTTGAAGACCGAAAAGTCATCCCACTGGGTAGCAATGAAGGTAGAATAATAAATGTTAGATTCATTTTCGCAACGAATCGCCATATTGAAGACCTTGTTGAGCACGGTAAATTTCGGAGGGATTTGTTTTATAGAATTAGTTCGCCAGCGCTCAAAATTCCACCTTTGCGCGAACGCCGGGACGAAATTCCTGATCTAATAGAAAACTTACTGCTTAAGATAAGAGAGAAATACAAGGGATATGTTTCGGGATTGACTGAACGGGCAAGAAAAAGTCTGATGCAATTTGATTTTCCTGGTAATGTGCGCCAACTTGAAAAGATATTAGAGCAGGCATTCTTAACCTGTAAAAAAGAGTACATCGATGAAGAAGATTTGGGTTTAGGAAACACAAAACCCATATCTATAAATGAAAAAGTCAGATATTATCGGGCAAAACTCATTTATGAGCAATATTTGCTCAATAATCGGGATGTCGCAAAGACCTGTGAAGAATTACGACTATCACGAGCGCAACTCTATCGCTATCTAAAGATAGCAAATTCTGATAGGAAATTCAATCAAGGTTAAGAAAGTACCCGTTATTCAGTCTAAATGTATCAAATGAAACATAAGAGGCGATTCATACTTAAATCTTGACTTTATTACTTCCTTAAATATAATCATACTTATGAAAAAACTTGCTTTAATCCCATTAATATTTGTTTTTTGTTCTGATGCACCAAAGGTTAACTTCCCAGAACCAACAAGTAGAATAGTCCTTGCAGAAATGTTTACCGAGGATGGCTGAGGATTCTGCGTGCTCGCGGAGCGGGCACTCATTGATAGCGTGGCTAACAAGACAGGAGATACCTTGATTGTTGTTTGTTATCATGTTTCTGGACCGTATATGATACCAAAGGCGCAGGAACGTGAGGACTTTTATAATACCTCTTATGCTCCACCATTTGTTGTTTTTGACGGAACTGATGCAGTCTGGGAGCAAATCCCTTCCAAATACGATAGTGTCTATGATGTCCATTATCAAATGGCACGTTCAAATACACCTTACTATAATCTGAGCATTGATAGTGCATTTACTGAACCCTCAAATGCCAGTTTCAGTTTAAAGATAGTCGCCGCAGATACAATCCCTACAGGAACAATCAAGGCTTTTGTCGCAGTCACGGAAGATAGCCTGCAGGGTGCTTATACCACATTCTATCGTGTTTGTCGGGAACTATATGAATTTCCTGTAAACCTGCAATACCCGGACAGTACTATTCAGCACTTTGAATTCAACCATAATATCCCTGCATCAAAATTACGGGCAACCGTTTTTATACAGAATTTAGATACGAAAGAAATTATGCAAACAGTCAGCACAAAATTTGAGGAGGCAAAATGAATCAAGATAATCGCAGTATCACTTCGTTTGCAGTATCATCCCGAAAAAGAAATCGGGATTTGCAGTATCGCCCGTGGCTTGCTTTGTGCATTTTAATTCTTCTTGTCTTCGCATATGCCCAGGAAAAAGAATTGCCCACTGCACCTGATTTTACACTTCAGGATGTGGATGGGAATACGGTCTGCCTTGATTCTTTGTTGAAGAAAGGTCCGGTATTCATGAGTTTCTGGGCATTATGGTGCAAGATGTGCATTAAAGAACTTGATGCACTCAAACCATATTATGACGAATTTGATTCCCTGGGATTACAGATGCTGGCAATAAGTCAGGATAAAGCAAGGGCAGTCCCAAAGGTAAAGCCATTTGCATTGAGCCATAAATGGAAATATGTTGTCGTGCTTGACCCGGATAATATAATGCGTGACCTTTATAATGTTCAGGCAATGCCCACGAGTTTTATTATCAATCAGGAAAAAAAGATCGTTTTTGTGCACCAGGGATACAAGCCTGGAGATGAAGAGCTCATAGTTGAAAAAGTTCGTTGTCTTGTGGGAAGATTGTAAAGGTGACTGCAAAGGGAAATGTCATGAGTAAACTAATAACTCTCAAAGACCAAATGTCAAATTCCAAAAAAGGAATTAGTTCAAAGGTTGGTGGTAGGAAGCTGGTAATCTTTGCCTTACTGATATCACTTGTTTTACCTTTTGGTTTTGCCCAGGATCTTCGTATTACTGGTTCCAACCGTGCTGAATACTGGCTCTTTGTTTATTCAAAGCTTGATACAGCAAATTACAAAGACCATATTACAGAAAAGTTGAAATTGACACTTGACTATAAGGATATAACCTTGCGCGGCGTGTTTTTTTTCTGGGACCCTTCTTTACATTCACTTGATAAACTTTATTATATTGATTACTCTGCCCAGTATAAAAAAGAGCCGGTAAATCTCTTATATGGCAGATACTACATGACATTTGGCAGGGGACTATGCTTGAATCAATTCCTTGATGAAGATTTTAATAATGACAATTCACTTTATGGACTAAAAGCAGATTTGATTGGGTTTAAGAGCCAGTTAACACTGCTCACAGGTAAACCACGAAATATATTTTTTGAAGAACTCCAGTACACGATAAAAAATGATACAACTGATAAAATTCGCGGTGCAAATCTGGAAACAAAAATCTTAAATTTTGATAATCCCTGGGGTTTGAATACAAGCATCGGGGGTCGATATGTTAGGATCAACAGACAAACTGACTTAACACCCAAGGCATTTACTGAATTGTTCGGCGGAAATTTCAATTTGAAACTCGGACCATGGGAAAACTATCTTGAATATGGCAGACACTTAGGAACAATTCCGGTTGTAGGTGGAAGATTAAAGGGTGATGGATATCTATTTACTACTGGGTTATCCTTATCAGGATTTGGTATTTCACTCCAGTATGTTGATTATAAAGACCTCGGTTTTGGTGGCGCAGAATATCGGTATAATGAACCTCCAACACCGATAAAATCTGGTATATCAGTAAATCGTGGTATTGATGAAATTGGGTATGGCGTATCAATCGTTACATCACCTTTTGATTTTATCTCGCTTGAGATTGATAATAATAAGGTTTCTACCCATGATGCATCACTGGGCAGATTTGAAGAACTCTTTTATCTAAAAGAAAATATGGGCGGCGTGTTAGAGCAAGGTGCAAAGGCAATTACCCATCCCACAGAACTATCAGAAGTTAGTGTTGGAGTTGACCATATAATCAAACAGAAGATTGAATTACCGGTTCAGAAAAAGACTGAAACCAAACCTTATCTTGAATTGCAGTATGATTTTGGCACATTCTTTGTGGAGGCCGGGCTTGAGCAGACAATGGTGACGAGTGATACGAGTGATTATACAGATAGGGCAGCATCAATATCCATTGGTAAACCAGAAAGGTTTGTCTTAACACTGCGTGCAGAGAAAAGAAACCGTGTACCTGAATGGCTCAAGCCCAAATTAGGTGAAGAGACCTTCTGGCCTATGCTGGAGTTAACCCTGGATCTGACAACAAGACATAATTTGAGATTGAGAATCGGTGGTGAAAAGGGTGGCCTTGTCTGCTCTGGTGGCGTGTGCCGATTTGAAGAACCATTCCGTGGTGTCAAGGCAGTTCTGACCAGCATCTTTTGATGAGAAAAAAAGAATATCCAATTCCCACATCCCAAATTCAAAATCTTTATCATAAAGCAGAATTCAGTTTTTAAGAACAGAATGTTTTTAAAAATTAGGATTTGGAGATTGTTTCGTAATTGGTGCTTGGGTTTTGGGATTTAATAGATAGGGGGTAGTATGAAACGGATGATTTTGATTATCGTCTTGCTTGTTGTATTTATTGCTGGAATCATTTATGGCGGCAAGGTTGGTGATTTTACCGAGACCGAGAGTGTGGCATCGGTAATGTGTTTATCCTGCATGGGGTTACAGCAATGAAGCTAAAGAGAATTATTCAGTTTGTTGCCTCAGCAATCACCCTGGGTAATTATCCTGCAATATGGCAGGGTGGGATATATCAGGGACCATTAAAACAGGGCTGTGTTCCGATTCTAAATTGCTGGGGATGTCCTCTATCACTTTTCTCCTGCCCAATCGGTGGGTTACAGCACTTTTTTAACCTCCATTTGATTCCATTTTATATTGCTGGATTCTTTGGTGCAGTCGGTACATTTGTAGGTAGAATGGCGTGTGGGTGGCTATGCCCTTTTGGATTGTTTCAGGATTTGCTTTATAAGTTAAAAACCTTCAAGATGCGCCTGCCAAAAGTTTTTAGTTATTTCAAGTATGCGGTCCTGGTGATTGTTGCAGGAATTATTGCCTGGATCAGTGGTGAACCCTGGTTCTGTAAGTTGTGTCCAGCAGGTATAATTGAGGCAGGAATTCCCCTTGTAACAGCAGATAAGACCGGTGATATCAAGGCACTTGTGGGCTGGCTATTCTGGATAAAGATGGCAATACTTGTTCTCGTCATACAATTTTCTATTTATATAAAGAGATTTTTCTGCAGAACATTCTGCCCGGTTGGTGCGATATATTCAATATTCAATAGATTCAGTATCTTCAGATTGCAGGTTAACAAGGAGAAATGTATTGATTGCGATTCTTGCAAGGCAGTTTGTCCGATGGATGTGCCGATACATACCGCTCAATATAATATTGATTGTATCAGATGTCTTGATTGTGTAAAAAAATGTCCAACAAAGGCGATAACCTATGGCACAAAATAATAAAAGATTGATATCAGCAATTATTTCAGTATTTATTGTTGGTGGTGGTCAGATTTATTCCAATCGTATTCTGACCGGCATAATGTTCATAATCTTCTTTTATGGTTCAATCTTGGTTACAAAAATTCTCTGGATTAAACTCACCATCGGTTTCTGGATATTGCTCGGTGCCTGGATTGTATTCTGGCTTTTTAATATCTATGATGCATATCGTGGCGAGACATATTCTGCACCACCATGTGAAAAGCATTGTCCTGCAGGTATTGCACCCTGGTATTATATCAATCTCATTGTGAGCAATAAAAACAAGTATCCATTTGTTCCGTTTTTCAAGATTCTGGGAATGATCTGCCCGGCACCGTGTGAGGATAATTGCACAAGAAGGGGTATTGATGAACCTGTAGCAATTGGATATCTGAAGCATGCAGTTGAAACTGAAGAACCATCAGCACCGTTGAAAACCAGAAAAGAGAAGGTCGCAATCATTGGTGCGGGTCCTTGTGGATTGACTGCAGCATATGAACTTGGCAAACTGGGTTATCAGGTCACGGTGTTTGAAAAAGAAAAATTTCCGGGCGGTGTCTTGGGTATGTATATCCCTGAATTTCGTCTGCCTCGTGCAATTGTTGAAGAAGAGATTGAATTGCTTAAAAAGGCGGGATTTGAAATAAAGGCCAATATTGAAGTGGGTAAGGATGTTAATCTGGCTGAGTTGATAACTGAATATAATGCAATATTTATTTCAACTGGTGCCGGCAAATCAGAAAAACTCCATATTGAAGGTGAAGAATCAGCACTCGGTGGTCTTGATATTTTATACCGGATTAAGAATGGCGAGGTCATCAAATTAGGTAAAGTTGCAGTAATAGGTGGTGGCAATACTGCATTTGATGTGGCGCGGAGTCTATTACGATGTGGAAATGATGTGACAATCTATTATCGCAGAGGCATAGAAGATATGCCTGCAGAAAGAGAAAACAAGATTGAGGCAGAAGAAGAGGGAATAAAAATCTATCCTTATACTACACCGGTTCGTATAAAAAATAATAAAGTAGTAATGGCAAAGACCCGTGCACCAGAAGGAAGAAAAGGCAAGGTTGAGATAATACCTGATTCTGAATTTGAAATTGAAGTTGATAAAATTGTTTCTGCAATCGGACAGGTCCCATCCACTGATTTTCTGAGTGATTATATAAGAATTGATGAAAGATGCAGAATAGTAGTAAAGAATGGCAAGGCGAGCAATTCAAAGATATTTGCGGGTGGAGATGCGGTCAGGGGTCCACAGACATTAGCCCACGCGGTCGGCGATGGTATAAAAATTGCCCACATGATTGACAAATATCTTAGTGGAACATTATTCGGTTTTGGGAAAGAAATATATCCTTATGAACCCGCTTTTTGGGAAATTGTAAATATGCCGAGATTAAAGATTCCCCATCGCAGTATTTCTGAACGTATTAAAGATTTCAAGTTGGTAGAAGGTATTCCTTCAAATGAAGACTTGAAAAACGAGGCAAAACGCTGTCTTGTCTGCCCGTTGAGGTACCGACCTTAATGGACAAAAAAGAGGTTTTTGATTCACTTCTGAAAGAAATCAAAAAAATTGCTGAAACTACTTTTGACTCAGAAGAAAAGTTATTAAGAATTTGTAAGCTTTTGAAAGAGAAAGTTCCATACTACAATTGGGTAGGATTCTATATTGCGGATAATGCAAAAAAGGAATTGCATCTCGGTCCTTATGTAGGTGAACCAACTGAACATACAAAAATTCCTTTTGGCAGGGGAATATGCGGACAGGCGGTTGCAAGAAAAGAAACGTTCATTGTCCAGGATGTTTCAAAAGAAACCAACTATCTTTCCTGCAGTGTAAAGGTGAAATCAGAGATTGTGGTGCCGGTATTTAAGGGCAAGACCGTGGTTGCCGAGATTGATATTGATTCCCACGAGATATCACCATTCACAACTGAAGACCAATATTTCCTTGAGCAATTAGCCAAAATCATAGGAAACCTTTTGTAACGAATAGTCTTAAAGACTTGATTTATTTATATATGCCTATTTGTTACTGGTTGCCTGCCCCTGGTCGCCCTTTGTTTTCATTAAATACCAATCAACCATTCGTTTGAAACCCTTTTTTATTGAAATTTTCTGCTCAAATCCCAACTGCCTGATTTTTTCGGCTTTGTGATGAGTGGCAGTGTTAAACTTTTTCATTCTCTTGGCAGTAATAGGAAAATTATACCCGGTGACCTTTGCCAGAATATCAAAGATACTGCCCAAAGATACCGCAATTGATAATGGTATCTTAAATCTTGGTACGCTATTGGGAATGAATTCGGTTATTATTTCAACAATTTCTCTGGTCGTCATCTGGGGTTCATCCGAATAATTGAAAATTTGAACGCCGGGTTTTAGATGGTCCATTAAGAAAATTGTCGCATCAACAAGATTTTCCACATAGGCAACGGATTTGATATTTGAGCCATCACCAACAAAGATAAATCTTCTTTTGTATATCTTGTCAATCAGATTATAAACATTGCCATAATTCTCCAAACCGAAGATGACCGTTGGTCTTATGATTATCACGCTTCGGCTCTTATCTTCTTCTGCCCATTTTAAAATTGCGTTCTCGGCAGCAAGTTTTGACCTTCCATAATCAGTATCTGGGGTAAGCGGGCTTTCTTCGGTTGTTGGCTTATCCTGTGTTCCATAGACTGCAACACTGCTATAATAAATCAAATTTTTTATGTTCATATTTAATAACATCTGAAATTTTATTTGCTTCTTCATATTTTTCTAACTGTATGGCTTCTTTATAAATGCGATTTCCAAAATTTATATTTTCTTTTATTGCTTTATCGCAATCTTCA
>JBDRWH010000023.1:4276-14722 GCA_039802325.1 Caldifarciminota bacterium | reverse complement strand
AAAAAAATCAGATTGCATGGGTTTCTTGATGATGATGACCAGAAAACCCTATTACAGTTTGTACTTTATGGTAATCCTTTATTAAGATTATGTTAGTGAATGGACAGTGTCCAAAGGAGTATAATGCTTGAACCGAACATATTAGAAAAGATCAAAAAAAAGATCAATAAGCAGTTCCCGGACTTCAAAGGAATTGAACCAAAGGTTGTTAAGAAGAAGATCACACCGCAGAAAAATGTCTACAAAAAACTTTCCCTTGGTGCCCCTGAAAATATCAGAACAGTCTTCAGTCTGCATTTCGTGAAAAAAGTGAAGACGGTTGATGCCGTGGTTATAAAACAGATTCTGGTTGTAACCGCTAATGAATCAGGGGAAATAGTTAAAATAAGTCAGTCAAAATAGAAGGAGATTTATGGTTGAATCATTAGTTGTAATTATGATTGTTTCTTTTCTTTCCTTGATATTTTCCATGATACAAAAATGGTGGACTCCAGTTATCATCTTTCAGATTGTTACACTTGTCCTCACTGCCTATCTTCTGATCCGAATTCGGGTCAAAATTTCCCGGGCGGAAAAAGAAAAATTAAGGGCAAAAATTGAGGAATTAGAAAAGAAGATTGAAAGTTTAGGAAAGAAACAAGAATAATTTTCTAATTTACCCTACCAGGTTGCCTTTCTTACGCCAGGGAGTTCTCCCTGTAAGGCCAATTCCCTGAGACAGATACGACACAAACCAAATTTACGGTAATATCCTCTTGGTCTGCCGCACCTCTGACAACGATTATATTTTCTTGTTGAAAATTTCGGTGGTTTCTTTGCTTTGTTTATCAAACATAATTTTGCCAACTAACCTCCTTTTTACTTTTTCTTTTCAAATGGCATGCCCAATCCTTCAAGCAGTGCCAGGGCATCTTCATCTTTTTGGGCTGAAGTGACAATTGCAATATCCATGCCAAAAACCTTTTTTATTTTATCATATTCAATTTCCGGAAAGATGGTCTGCTCGGTCAAGCCAAGATTGTATGAGCCACGGCCGTCAAAGGAGTCTCTCTTAAAACCTCTAAAATCTCTTATCCGCGGGGCAGCAAAGTTAATAAACCGGTCAAAAAACTCATACATACGATTACCACGCAGTGTGACCTTCATTCCGATTACCAATCCTTTACGAATTTTGAAATTTGAAATTGGACGTTTGGCGCGCGTGTAAACAGGTGCCTGCCCGGTTATACGAGACAGGTCTTCTTTTATGATCTCAAGAACCTTCTGATCAGCAACTGCTTCGCCAACACCAGCATTTATTACAATCTTTTTCAATTCTGGAACTTGATAAATGTTCTTATAACCTAATCTCTTTAATAAAGTTTTTCTTAATGTCTCATCATAAAAGGATTTTAGTCTTGGTTTATAATGCGCCTTCATTCTATTATCTCCCCGCATTCTTTACAGATTCTAACCCGCTTCTTTTCAATCTTCTCTCTTTTTATCTTTGTCTTTTTGCCACACTTCGGGCAAATCAAAACAAGATTGGAAATATGCACCGGTGCAGGTTTTGTAATAATTCCAGAAGGTTGGGTCTGGGAGCGTGCACGTTGATGTTTTTTCACAAGGTTTACTCCTTCTACAATTGCCTTTGCTTTTTCCCGGTCAATTTCCAGCACCCTGCCCTTTCTACCTTTTTCTTCTCCAGTAATGACCTCTACAAGGTCATTCTTTTTGATATGAAATCTATTCTTTATATGTTTCTCACTTCCCATTTCTCACTTCCCGGTTCTCATTCTCACACCACCTCGCTTGCGAGGGATAGTATTTTTGTAAAACCTTTTTCGCGCAGTTCTCTTGCTACAGGTCCAAAGACCCTTGTTCCTTTCGGTTCTTTTTGTTCGTTTATCAAGACGCAAGCGTTATCATCAAAACGCACATAGGATCCGTCTATTCGACGAAATTCCTTCTTTGTTCTGACAATAACTGCCTTTGCTTTGTCCCCTTTTTTGATTGGTGCGTGGGGCAAGGTATCTTTGATCGTGACATTGATTATGTCGCCTATATATGCATACCTCCGCCCAGAACTGCCGGTAACATGAATACACATTGCAACACGAGCGCCTGTATTATCACATACCTTTAGTCTTGAATAGATTTGTATCAAGCAAACCTCGCTATCAGTTGATTCAGATAAAAATAAATCATGATATCTTCCTCAAGACCCGCCATCGTTTCAATTTTGACAAAGGGCGGACCTGTTCAATCAAGACCTTATCGCCAATCTTACACTCATTTTTTTCGTCATGGGCATAGACCTTCGTCTTCTTTCTGATATATTTCTTGTAAAGCGGATGTTTGACATATCTCATCAATTTCACAACGACCGTTTTTTGCATCTTATCGCTCAACACTATACCCACTTTAGTTTTAGTCATTATGCTCCTTTCCTTTCTTTTCTTTAGTCTTGGTCTGTGATTGTTTTGGTTGTAGCAATTTTGTTTTCCCGAGTTCCGCCTCACGAAGGATTGTTCGGACACGAGCGATTTCTCTTTTGACTGAACGAATTCTAAGTGGATTGGGCAACCCCTGGGATGCGTGTCTCATACGCAGGTTGAATAGTTCTTTGTACAAGCCACTCAACTGGTCAAGGAGTTCATCTCTTGTTTTCGCTCTTAGCTCAAAAGCCTTCATATACTATTCCTTCTTCTCTTTTTACAAATCTTGTTTTTATGGGAAGTTTGCGTGCTGCAATACGCAGAAGTTCTTTCGCTTCATCAAATGAAACGCCTTCAATCTCAAACAAAACCCTTCCGGGTTTCACAACACTGACCCAGAATTCTGGCAAACCTTTGCCTTTTCCCATTCTTGTCTCCGCAGGTTTTTTGGTTACGGGTTTATCAGGAAAGATTCTCACCCACATTTTGGCGCCTTTTTTCATACTATGTGTTATCGCAACACGCGCAGCTTCAATCTGGCGTGCTGTTATCCATGCGGGTTCAAGAGCCATCAATCCATATTCGCCAAAAGCGATTGTGCTACCACTTGTTGCTTTGCCTTTACGACGGCCCCGCTGCTGCTTACGATATTTTACTTTTTTGGGTTCTAACATTACTGAGCATCTCCTTTGTATATCCAGACCTTTACACCCACCGTACCATAAATAGTAAAAGCCGTGGATCGCGCAAAATCAATGTCTGCCTTAATTGTTTGGAGTGGAACCCTGCCTTCACGATACCATTCAGTGCGCGCAATTTCAGCACCACCCAATCTGCCCCCGCAGGTGACTTTAATGCCCCGGGCACCAATCTTCATCGCTGAAATTACCACTCTTTTCATGGCCCGACGGTGCGAAATTCTTTGCTCAATCTGACGGGCAATATTCTGGGCAACAAGACTGGCATCAAGCTCTGGAATTCTGACTTCTTCAATATTTACCAGAACTTCGCTCTTAATAAGACTTTTCATTTCTTCATGCAGTTTCTTTATCTCCTCACCGCCCTTACCAATAACCTTGCCTGGTTGGGCAGTAAAAATTGTAATGATTACTTTATTTGAAACACGGCGAATAATAATATTCGCTACCATTGAATCAGCAAGACGCTTGCTCAAATAACGACGGATCTGAAAATCTTCACTTACCATCTTTGAATATGTGTTTTCGTCAAACCATTTTGATTTCCAGTCTTTTGTAATTCCGAGGCGGAAACCTATGGGATGAGATTTTTGTCCCATTATTCTCCTTTCTTGGTTGAAATTGGTTTTCGGGATTCAACAATAACGGTTATGTGGCAGGTTCTTCTTCTTATCATTGTGGGGCTTCCCCTGAAACCCGGTCGCCACCGTTTCATTTGAGGTCCTTCATTAACGGTTGTTTCCTTTACATAAAGATCTTTGTCATCAATCCGTACAGACCCCACTCTGTTTTTCAAATTTGCCACGGCTGAATTGAGTGTCTTGAGGATTGGTATCTTTGACCTTGAATGATGGAAAGTCAAAATTGCCCTTGCTTCCAGAACTCCTTTACCTTTTATAGCTCGCAGAATTTTCCTTACCTTTAATGGGGAAAGTCTCTCATATCTTTTTACAGCGCGGACCATCATTTTTCAAACTCTCTTTCTTTCTCTGCTTTTCTTGTCCCTGAATGAGCACGGAATGTTCTTGTTGGTGCAAACTCACCGAGTTTGTGCCCAACCATCCTTTCTGTGACATAAACCGGTATGAAACGATTACCATTGTGCACAGCAATAGTGAAGCCCACGAATTCCGGAGGGATTACAGAATTTCTTGCCCAGGTTTTTATGACCTTTTTCTCCTTTGTTTCAATTAGATGATTTATTTTTCTGAGAAGTTTCTGATCAATATAAGGACCTTTCTTAAGCGAACGAGACATTACTTTCTCCTTTTTACAATAAACTTATCTGATACTTTCTTCTTTTTTCTTGTCTTCTTACCCTTGGTCAACCAGCCCCAGGGCGAGGTTGGGTGCCTGCCACCATGCGACCTGCCTTCTCCACCACCTAATGGATGATCAATCGGATTCATCGCAACACCCCGCACATACGGTCTTATTCCTCTATGCCTGGTTCTTCCTGCCTTGCCTATTGAGATACTTGAGTGCAAGGGATTGGAAACCTTGCCGATTGTTGCTCGACAGCGCAGATCTACCAGTCTGATTTCTCCTGAAGGAAGTTTTATGTGAGCGTAGTTACCTTCTTTTGCCATAATCTGGCAGGATAGTCCAGCACTTCTAACCAGTTCACCGCCTTTTTTCGGCGCGATTTCAATATTGTGGATTTCTACACCTAATGGAATATTATTCAAACAAAGCGAATTACCTATCTTAATAGGAACATCGTCACCCGAAACTACAGTATCACCAACATTGAGTCCGTCCGGGCATACTATGTATCTTTTTTCGCCATCCTTATATGTGAGCAATGCAATCAGGGCACTTCTGTTGGGGTCGTATTCAATTGCGGTTACAGTTGCCGGGATATTATCTTTGTTTCTTTTGAAGTCAATGATCCTTATTTTTTTGTGGTGGCCTCCACCACGGTGACGTGCAGTCAGTCTTCCTAAATTGTTTCTGCCCCCGGTTTTTTTCTCGGAAATAGTAAGTTTCTTTTCAGGTTTCTTTTTTGTTATGGGCAAAACATTTACTGTGTAATAACGGCGTGCTGGAGTAAGTGGACGATATTGTTTAATACCCATTATACACCTTCAACTATTTCAATTTTTTGTCCTGGTTTTATCCAGACCGATGCTTTCTTATAGCCCGGACGATACCCGGTAGAACGACCAAGTCTGCGCATTTTGCCTCGGTAATTTGCGGTGCGTACATCAGTTACATTCACTCCGAACAATTTCTCGACTGAATCTTTAATCATTCTTTTTGTAGCATTTTTTATGACAATAAATTGATAGCAGTTAAGCTCTCTAAACCGGTCTGACTTTTCAGTTATTAATGGTTTGACTATTATTTGTTCGTGGCGCATCTTTTCTCCAGTTCTGATAATCCATTTTTTGTAAAAAGCAGATAGTCTGCTGAGATCACATCATAGCAATTGATATCCTGAGTTCTTTTTAGAAGAATCCCGGGGATATTCCGCGAGGCGAGCAATAGGTTTCTGTCGATTGTATTCGTAACAATCAATACCTTTGTTTCATTCAGTTTTATCTTGCTCAAAATTTCCTGTATTTGTTTTGTGCGTGGTTTATCAAGGGCTATGTCTTCAATAACATAGATTCTATTTTCCTTGGCAACTGCTCCAAGTGCAGATAACAAAGCGCTGGTCTTCTTTTTTTGAGGTATGGTTTTGTAGTAATCACGGGGCTTAGGACCAAACACTACACCGCCTTTACGCCAGATAGGGGAACGAATGCTGCCGTGTCTTGCCCAGCCTATACCTTTTTGTCGCCAGGGTTTTTTACCACCGCCCTTGACTTCAGCACGGTTCTTTGTTTTTGCAGTACCCTGCCGCTGGTTATTCAGAATGATCTTTACTGTTTCCCATAGTAATGTTCTATTTATCTTTGTTTCAAAAAGATTTTTTGGCAACTTTACATTGCCGATTTCTTCACCATGCTGGTTGAATAACTTTGTTTCCATTATTCTTCCTTAATCAACAGTAAAAATCCATTCTTGGAACCTGGAACCGCACCATTTAAGTAGATCAGGTTGTTTTCAATCTTTACAATCTTCAGGTTCTTGATCGTGACTTTTTCGTTACCGTACTGTCCGGGCATAGTTTTGCCTTTCATAATTCTTCCCGGGTCAGAGTGTCCATGGCTTGCAGACCCAATTCTTCTGTGAGACATAGAACCGTGTGAAGCAGGTCCGCCTTTCCATCCCCACCTTTTCATTCCACCACTGAATCCTCGGCCTTTTGTGTATCCACTGACTTTAATTTTATCACCTACGGCAAAGACCCTGGTATCAATGGTGTCACCGACTTTAAATTTTTCAATATTTTTAACTTTAATCTCAGCAAACCATCGGGCAGTTTCTAAATTTGCTTTTTTCAAATGTCCGGTAAGCGGTTTGTTTATTTTCTTCTTTTTCCCGAAGGCAATTTGAATTGCTTTATAGCCATCATTCTTTTCATCCTTAATCTGACTAATGTAGCATGGACCGGCTTCAACCAGGCAAACAGGAACAAGCCTTCCCTCATCAGTAAATATCTGGGACATTCCAATCTTTTTGCCAATCAGTCCTATCATATCGCCTTGACCTCAATATAGACGCCTGCAGGTATTTCAAGTTTGTTCAAGGCATCAATGATATCAGGGGTTACATCGTTCAGTTCGATCAATCGTTTGTGCACGCGCAATTCAAACTGCTCACGCGATTTCTTGTCAACATGAGGTGAACGCAATACCGTATAGAGAGAACGTTCGGTTGGCAAAGGAACCGGTCCTGATATCTTGATTCCAAATCTTTTTACTGTGTCAACAATTGATTTTACAGACTGGTCAAGTATCCTGTGGTCGTAAGATTTTAGCCTTATTCTGAGTTTATTCATTATTTATCCTTGTCTTTAGTTTAACCATTTAACCAATTGTTATTCTATGATTTTGGTGACGACGCCAGCACCAACGGTTCTGCCACCTTCCCGGATGGCAAACCGCAAACCCTGCTCAATTGCCACGGGCGTAATCAACTCCACTTCTAAATTCGCATTGTCACCCGGCATCACCATCTCTACACCTTCCGGCAACTTCACCACACCAGTCACATCCGTGGTCCGCATATAAAACTGCGGGCGGTAACCATTGAAAAACGGCGTATGCCGACCACCCTCTTCCTTCTTTAACACATAAACCTCAGCATTGAACCGATGATGCGGATGGATTGAACCTGGCTTGCTCACCACCATCCCACGATAAACCTCTTCCTTGCCTACACCGCGTAAGAGAATCCCCACATTATCACCCGCATCCGCACTATCCAAAGTCTTACGAAACATCTCTAACGAAGTCGCCACCGTCTTAAACTGCTTGCCAAAACCCACAATCTCCACTTCCTCACCCGGTAATAACCTACCCCGCTCCACACGCCCGGTCACCACCGTACCCCGACCCGTAATCGAAAAAATATCCTCAATCGCTAATAAGAACGGCTTGTCCACCTCCCGCACCGGCGTCGGAATAAACCGATCCACCGCATCCAGTAAATCCCAGATACACTTGTAAGCCGGATCCTCAACCCCACCGGTCGCCTGCATCGCCTTTAACGCACTACCCTTGATCACCGGCGTCTCCTCACCCGGAAACTGATACTTGGTCAATAACTCCCGCACCTCTAACTCCACTAAATCCAGAATCTCGGGATCGGTAACCGCATCCACCTTGTTGATAAAGACCACAATCGCCGGCACATTCACCTGCCGGGCTAACAAAATATGCTCCCGGGTCTGGGGCATCGGACCATCCACCGCACTCACCACCAGAATCGCCCCATCCATCTGCGCTGCACCGGTAATCATATTCTTAATATAATCCGCATGCCCAGGACAATCAATATGCGCATAATGACGCTTATCCGTCTCATACTCCACATGGGCAATAGCAATCGTCAAGATCTTCGTCGCATCCCGACGACCCTGGGACTCCGAAGCCTTAGCCACCTCATCATAACTGACAAACTTCGCCAGCCCCTTCTTCTCCAACGCCTTCGTAATCGCCGCGGTCAACGCCGTCTTGCCATGATCAACATGCCCAATCGTCCCAATATTCACATGCGGCTTGGTTCGCTCAAACTTTGCCTTTGCCATAAAAAATCCTCCTTAAAATATTCTCCTTTCTCTTTCTTGCATCCATACCAGCCTGGAGCCGGAATCGAACCGGCGACCTCCTCCTTACCAAGGAGGTGCTCTAACCGACTGAGCTATCCAGGCACCATTGCCGGGTGCTTTTCATTTTCTCAAAAAATATAGACTTTAATTATATTCAAAAACAAGATTTTGTCAATAGCGATGTGAAAATTTATCAGTGCTTGACTTTTTTATGTAATCTAATATAATACTCGTGTTAATAATATTTAAATCTGACAATAAATAATTGCATTCGGAGTGGTATTCTGGATTTGATTGCTTGTTATTGCGGGAGTAGCTCAATGGTAGAGTCACGGCCTTCCAAGCCGTTGGTTGCGGGTTCGAATCCCGTCTCCCGCTTATTTAGGAAAAGGAGAATAGGGTATTTAGAATATTTAGAAAAGGGAGATTTTATGAGTTTGTTTTTCGTGTTAGGTTTGTTTTTTGTTATCGGTTGCGGAGGTGGGAAAGAACAGAAGATCACTATCCAGAAGGAAGAAGGAAAGAATGTCTCTACCAAGAAATCAGTCCTGATTGTTATTGCTCCTTCTGATTTTAGAGATGAAGAATTCAAAGAACCGTATGACCTGCTTGCAAAATCCGACATCAAAACTGTAATCGCCTCTACTGATACTCTGCCGGCAAAAGGGATGCTTGGTATGGTTGTGAAACCTCAGATTCTCTTGTTCCAGGTTGTTCCTGAGGATTTTGATGCATTAATAATCGTTGGCGGTACAGGATGTAAGGTCTTGTGGGACAATCAATTGCTACACAAGATAGTGCAGAATTTTGATGAGCATCACAAAACAATTGGTGCCATTTGTATTGCGCCAGTTGTGCTTGCGCGTGCTGGAGTTCTAAAAAATAGAAAAGCAACTGTTTATCCGGGTGTTGCTGGTGAGATAAAACCACATTGTGCTGAATACACAGGGAAAGATGTTGAAGTCAGCGGAAATATTATTACTGGTGCTGGTCCTCAAGCAGCCAGGGATTTTGCCAGTGCAATTCTTGAGGCTTTATCAAAGTGAAGGCAGTCTTGCAGAGGGTGAAGAGCGCTCAGGTAAAAGTTGGAGAGAGAGTTGTTTCTAAGATAGGACAGGGATTCTTGATTTTGTTTGGTGTCAAAAGAGGCGACGATGAAGAGAAGGTGAAGGACCTTGCAGAGACCTGTGCACACTTGAGAATCTTTGAGGATGAAGCCGGGAAATTCAATCTTTCTATAAGAGATATCAATGGTGAAGCACTTGTAGTATCACAATTCACCTTGCTCGCAGATACAAGTCGCGGACGTAGACCATCATTTACGAATGCAGAAGAACCAGAAAAGGCAAAGAAGTTGTATGAGTTGTTTATTGAAACACTCAAGGAACTTGGTATTCCTACAAAATCAGGCATATTTGGTGAGCGAATGCTTGTCAGTTTGGAGAATAGCGGTCCGGTTACAATTATTCTGGAAAAGTGAACTTTTTATTACATAGGATTTTGAAGACAATAAGCGAAATTGAAATTTGCAGATTGGGACTTGGTTATTGTTTGAGGTTTGGCATTTGGAATTTGGAATTTAACCGAACGAAGTGAGGTTTTCATGTATAGTATGACCGGTATAGGGCGTGCCAGTGGTAAAATCAAAAATCCACCAATAAGATTTGATGTTGAAATCAGGTCTTATAATCATCGGTTTCTTGACATTTCTTTGAAACTACCAAATTCTTTTAGCCCGTTTGAAGAAGAGATGAAAAAGACCTTACAGGAAAATATCTGTAGAGGACATATTGTAGTAGTTGTTCAACAGGATCGCGAAATCTTAGGAAACAAATTTGAGGTTGATAGAGAACTGCTTGATGCCTATCTTGCTGTTGCACGGGAAATCAAGAAGAAATACAGGGTTACGGGTTCAATAAATATCAACACACTGCTTGCAATTCCGGGATTGATACAGATAAGTCAGAGCCAGACGGATACGAAGTTGATTTTCAAAAATTTCAAACCGATTTTCAATCGTGCCCTTGAAGAGTTGTTGAGGGCAAAAAAACAGGAAGGCGAGCACACCAAGAAAGAAATTGCTACCTTACTTGATACAATTGACCGGGAAAAGGAGAAAATAACCAAACTGATTCCAGAAAGAAACGAATACTATAAGAAGCATCTCAAT
>JBDRWH010000023.1:0-4266 GCA_039802325.1 Caldifarciminota bacterium | reverse complement strand
AGGAGATGCTTTATATTGCGGATAGAACAGATGTGTCTGAGGAATATTCACGTTTGTCTGGTCATATAAGACTATTCAAGGAATCACTGGAGAATGAAAAATATCCTGGTAGACGTCTTAATTTTTTACTACAGGAAATGCAGAGGGAGGCAAATACCCTGAGTGTTAAGGCAAACTACTTGAAGATCAGTGAATCAGTTGTGAATATTAAGGAAGCAGTTGAAAAAATAAGGGAACAGGTGCAGAACATTGAATAAAAGGGCAAAGTTGATTGTCATTTCTGGACCATCAGGTGTTGGAAAAACAACCATCTGTAATGAAATAATCTCCCGGCGTAAAGACATTGTCTATTCAATATCAGCAACCTCTCGTCCAAAAAGAAGGGGCGAGAAAAATGGACGGGAGTATTTTTTTCTAAGTGAAGATGAGTTCAAACGCTGGATTGAACAGGACAAATTTGCCGAGTATGCGGTTGTACACGGAAACTATTATGGTACGCCAAAAGATTTTCTGAAAGAAAATCTTGGCAATGGGGTGAGCGTTTTGATGGATATTGATGTCCAGGGTGCTAAGAAATTGATGCCTCTGTATCCAGATGGAGTTTATATATTTGTGATGCCTCCAGATTTTGAAGAACTAAAAAACAGATTAATGAAGAGGAATACTGACGAAGAAAAAGTGATTGAAAACCGCCTGAATACAGCGAAAAAAGAGCTTAAATATGCTAAAGATTATAAATATGTAGTAAAAAATATTCATCTTGAGAAGACTATCGCTGAAATTTTGGCAATCATTGATAACGAAACAGGCAAATGATTTGCAAAACTATTTCATACTTAATTGATGTAAATGCGCAAAAGAATTAAAGAACCAGCAAAAGATGAAATTATTTTTTTGGGCACCGGTGGTGCCCGTTTTGTGATTGCCAAACAACTCCGCGCGACCGGTGGTATCCTTTTCAGACTCGGCGGTAAGAATATCCTTGTTGACCCGGGACCAGAATCATACTACAGATTCCTGAACTATGTACCGAAATTCAATCCTGAAAAGATTGATGCAATAATCTTGACGCACAAACATATTGACCATTCTGCAGATGTGAATGTTTATCTGGATGTGGTAACACAGGGTGGGTTCAAAAAAAACGGATTGCTGGTTGCTCCGGGTGACGCATTTGGCAAAGGGGGTGTTGTTTTTGATTACCTTCTGGAATTTTTGAACGAAGTGAAAATAATCAAGACGGGCGTTGAACTTATTTTCAACGGTTTAAAGGTTGCGTTTCCAATAAAACATAATCATCGGGTAGAGACCTATGGTATCAAATTCGCATGTAGTAATTATTCAATTTCATATATTGTTGATACAAAATTTTTTCCGGAATTGATAGAAGCGTATCAGGCAGATATAATTATACTGAGCCTTTTGAAACTGGAACCTTCAGAAGTTGACCACCTTTCAGTTGCGGACTGTGAAGAGATAATATCAGGGATAAAACCGAGAATTGCGATAATTACTCATTTTGGCATGACTGTTATTCGTAATGGTCCCTGGAATATTGCCCGGCAATTGAAAGAAAAAACCGGTATTACCGTGCTCGCTGCTGAAGATGGAAAACATTATGAAATATCAAAGCTACTTTCTTTTGCCTAATTAGATTTGACTACTTTCTTGCAAAAGGAATTATTGCCGACCTCCGCCATTATTATGTAGATTCCAGCTGGTAGTTTGTTGTTATACCCATCCTCAAAATCCCATAGAACTTTGCGATCCTGTGAAATAAGCTGTCTTTGCAGCAAGGTCTTCACCTTCCTGCCCATACAGTCATAGGCAATCAAACTCACATAGTTCGGAGTATTGATATTAAGAGTTACTATGATTTGCTTATTAGAGGGATTTCCAGATATTGTGATTGGCGAAGATATAGACCTATTTTGAACATTCTCTGCAATCTGAACATTGTGTCCGGTCGGTTTTAGCCAGGGATCAGCAAGTAATGTCATTCCGTAGTGCCAGCAGAGTTCATCAAATGTTACTCCACCAGAGGTAATATAGGCGAACCAGTCCTTGAAAGCCTGTCCAAGTGTTTTCCGCTGAGATAGTGGTTGATAAAAATATTCAAACTCAAGCATGCTACCAGTCTTTGTAGAGCCGACTTCACCGAGGCCATAACTCTGATTGAATATTGATTGTCCGCCACCATATCCGCTTGTAGTATACCTGGCAAAAGAACATGCAAAGTGATTGTAGAAATTTGCTGGCGGATTCTGTGTTGTATATTCATTGGCATAATAATAATCGTAAGAACCCCCATTGTTATATGTGAACTGGTGCAGACTGGGTGAAGAGTGAGCAAATACACTAACCCACGCCTGTGGCGTATTCAATTTTGTTCTATATATTGATGCCCTTGTTGTTTCTGCATGCCAGTAGTTCATTGTATCAGAATATAACAGTGCAACATTTTCTGCCCAGTATGATGCCCAGGGAATCCAGTCGTCATCACAAAAGACCAATGCCCTGCGCTGCAAGGCGAGTGTATCATAACGGTATGCATTATCCTTGCGAAAATAATTTTTTAACACCACTGTATCAATACCAATTCCAGTTGGCGTAAGCCTGCCAACATAGATTTCAGGATTAATATTTCCTGTATGACCGTCGTATTTCCCATTTCCTGTGCTCATTGTATCAAGCCAGTCTCCGTTCAAATCCATGTAGAACAGATCTATTGGAAACTGGGCGTATCCGTACTGGCCAAAATCATTGGCAATTTCAAACCATGCAACCGGCAGGTTGCCAATAAAAAGAGCACCTTCAATACTGTTGGTATTATAAAGGTTTTGCAGAAATGTTCTCAAGGTTTCAGGCGTGCCACCAGAGATTTGATAACTCAATATGGTATATCCTTCTGATTGTAAATTGTTGATCAATTGATTAATTCCGTTTGTGAGTGCACCGGCAATGCTTTGCTGGGTTAATATAGCAACATTTCCAGCCCTTCCATCTCCATATACGACCTTATCAAGTGAGCAGAAGAATTCTGAATAGGGATTCTGTGCTATCCATTCTTCGTAGGTTTCAGGTTTTGAGCCTTCTGGTCCGACCCATTTTAATAACGGTATATCGCTGTAGTCAATTGCCACTACTACAGATATGGAAAAACATAAAAATATCAGAATTTTCTTCATTAATCCTCCTTAATTGTTTTTTCTAATAAAACATATTTCATTTCTATACTCTTTTTGACCGGCGATTATTGATACAAAATAAGTTCCTGAAGACACAACAGAACCGTTATCATCAGTGCCATCCCAGATAAGCCGGTAATCCCCTGGTGCAGGATTGTCGCTTTTCATTAGAGTTTTCACCAGTTGCCCTGCAATATTGTATATCTTTACGAGAAGCGGCGTGAATGTCTCATGTTCCTCAATTGCAAAAGGAATGTATACAATATTACTTGTAGGATTGGGAAAGGTTCTGAAGGTTGAATGCACTTCATACGAGTCTTTCTGTTCATCAATTTTCTGGGTATATGCATACACAACCACATATGATTCGCTTGTTGAACTGCCAAATCTGTTGATAATAATCTCATCCCGTCCATCTCCATCAATATCTTCAAGAGAGCCACTGCCATAAAAACCAGTTATCAAAGGACTTTCAAATTCCATTGAATGGGTTGACGCATCATATACCCTAAATCTTCCATAATAAGTTGAACCTGAAAAATAATAGCAGGTTACCACGAGCTCACCTGCGCCGTCATTGTCAGTATTGAGTGGCACTAATAAACCATTGCCATCAATGTCTCTTGGATACAGGACGTTGAGGTAATCATATCCAGATATTGGAATATTCCAGGCGACAGTGTAGTTGCCATTGTAAAATGTTATTTGTGAACTTGAGCGTGTCTCAATTTCTACCATGCCGTCATTATCTATATCAAAGCCATAAGCACCACCCCAGCCTGATTGTCCAAGATTCGGGCTTGTCCACTCAGCAGTATACTGACAGAAGGATAACCCTGAAGATATTACAGTAATCAAAAGAATGTCTTTCATTTCTTAACCTCATAACTTCTTAACTTCATAACTCCCTCTTGTTTCTGCTTGTTGTTAATCAAAGTCGGGGCGGAGGGATTTGAACCCACGACCCCTTGGTCCCAAACCAAGTGCGCTAAGCCGCTGCGCTACGCCCCGTGAAAAATAGTCATTTGTCATACGGTCTCGCTGCCCGTTTTATTAAATATTATACATAATCTTACCG
>JBDRWH010000022.1:0-14922 GCA_039802325.1 Caldifarciminota bacterium | reverse complement strand
CGCAAACAATATCAAATCCCTCATTAATTTTTTGAAACATTTTATCCACTTGACCTATATCATCAGAGAGGTCTGCCATAGTCACCAAAACAACTCCTTTATCAATACTTTCAAAACCTGTCTTAATAGATACTTGCTGATATTTTTCTGATTATATGGTGGAATCTTGATTATCTCCAGATACCAATCGCAGAATTTGTGCCAGACAAAGTCATATAGTCTTCGGCTCAGAGAATTGAATTCAAAATTGTTCAGATAAAATTCAGCATCTTTTAATAGTTGATTGAATTCATTTAGTATCCATTGGTCAAAATCAGAAAGTTCATCAGGAAAACCTTCGGGCGTCTGTGGGAAGCCTGTCAAAACAAGCCGTGCAGCGTTCCAGAGTTTGTTGCAGAATTTTCTACCGACATCAATAGATTTTTCACTGTATAATACATCCTGTTCCGCAGGAGTAATAAGCATCAGCCCGAGACGCAATGCATCTGCACCGTACTTTTCTATTAATTCCATTGGTTCAGGTGAATTACCCAGACTTTTTGACATCTTTCGACCTTTTTCATCCCTTATCATTGGATGGAACACAACATTGCTAAAAGGAATGTTCTTGGTGAATTCTAAACCCGCCATGATCATTCGTGCAACCCACAAATATATGATATCCCAGCCCGTGGCAAGGGTCTGTGTAGGATAGAAGTGCTTGAAATCATCGGTGTTTTCGGGCCAGCCCAGGGTAGCAAATGGCCAGAGCCATGAGGAGAACCAGGTATCAAGCACATCTTCATCCTGATAAATCTCGGTTGACCCACAATGCGGACATCTATCTGGTTTTGATTCCGAAACGACTATGCCTTTATCTTGTTTGGGATCTGGGATCTGGGATTTTTCCATTTCCTGGCACTTTTTGCAATAGTAAATAGGTATCCTGTGTCCCCACCATAATTGTCTTGAAATACACCAATCTCTGACATTTTCTAACCAGTGATTATAAAGATTTATCCATCGTTTTGGATATATTTTTATCGTGCCATTTTTTACTACTTCAAGCGCGGGTTCAGCCAGTGGTTTCATTTTGACAAACCATTGCTTTGAGAGTCTTGGTTCTATGGGTGTTTCACACCGTTCACAGATGCCCATCGGGACTGTATAGTTTTCAGTCTTCTCAAGAAGTTCAAGTGACTTCAAGTGTTCAATAATTTTTTTTCTTGCTTCAAATCTGTCCATTTTGGCATATTCACCTGCGTCCTCATTGAGCGTGCCATCAGGATTCATAATATTGATAATCTGTAGATTGTGTTTCTTTGAAAGCTCAAAATCAAATGGGTCATGGGCGGGTGTAACCTTCAGGGCACCAGTACCAAATTCAGGATCAACATAGTCATCCGCAATGATCGGTATCTCTCTATTCATAATCGGTAATAAAACCTTTTTGCCAACGAGTTGTTGGTATCGTTCGTCCTTTGGATTGACACAGATACCAGTGTCGCCAAGCATTGTTTCAGGTCTGGTTGTAGCAACTACTACAAAACTATTGGAGCCCTTCATTGGATATCTTATGTAATATAATTTGCCTGATTTATTTTCGGTCTCAACCTGTTCATCAGATAGTGCAGTAAGACATCTTGGACACCAATTAATTATTTTTTCACCACGATATATTAATCCCTTGTTATATAGATCAACGAACACCTTTATTACCTTTTTTGAGTAATCTTCAGAAAGGGTGAATCTTTCTCTTGTCCAGTCAAGGGCGCATCCCATTTTTCTTAATTGCATTCTGATTACATCTGCATACTCTTCTTTCCATCTCCACACCTGCTCAAGAAATTTCTCTCTCCCGAGGTCTTCCTTTCTGATTCCTTTGGGCAACAATCTTTCTTCTTCAACTTTTACCTGAGTTGCAATACCAGCGTGGTCCATCCCTGGAATCCATAAAGTTTCAAATCCGTTCATTTTTTTATATCTTATTAAAATGTCCTGTATTGTATTATTCAATATATGGCCGAGGGTTAGTCTACCTGTTACATTTGGTGGTGGTATAACTATTGTATAAGTCTTCTTGTTGGATCTTAAATCCGGTGTAAATAGTTTCTCATTGAGCCAGAATTCGTATATTCCGTCTTCTATCCCGGCTGGGTCATATCTTGTGGAAAAAGCATCCATAATTTAAATATACATAGTTTTTCTTTGAAGTCAATATTGCACGATAAGCGATTTGTCTCACGAAATTGACAAAATGGCATGAATGCTGAAATCATTTGTGAGAGTAAGTTCTAAATGTTATTTAATTCCCCAAAAAGTTGTGGCGTATTGGTGCCTGGAATTTGTGATATAACTATATTATTTCTGGCACTTCGGGCAATACCTTGTTGAACGGTTTCCAATCCTGGTCAAGACAATTGTATTACCACATATTCTACAGGGTTGTCCTTCTCGGTCGTATACGTGAAGAAATTTTTGAAAGTTGCCTGATTTTCCATCAGTTCTTTTGTAATCAGAGACCGTTGTTCCGAACTCATCAATTCCTTTTCTTAACACTTGTTTCATTGCCATGAGGAGCTTGAAAATCTCATCAGTCTCTAAGGTATTTGCCTTTCTTGTCGGTTTTATACCAGCATGGAATAGTGCTTCATCAGAATAGATATTCCCCACGCCTGCACACATACACTGATCAAGTAATACAGATTTAATCTTCGCCTTGCGATTTCTAATTTTATTGCTGAAATACTGGAAGTCATATTCAGGTGATAATGGTTCATGACTGAGACGGAAGAAGCCCTTTAATACGTTCGGTCTTTCACTTTTCTTGATCAGATAAACCCTTCCCAGTGCCCTTGGTTCGCTGAATATCAGCCACTTGTTTTCTAACTTTATTATCAATCTAACAAATCTTAATTTCTCCCCGCGTTCATTTTTTGTTTTTAAATATGTACTAATTTTCCCATTCTTCATTTGGCATTTGACATTTGACATTTGAAATTTATGATTTGACCCCTGTAGTGGCAGAGCTTGCTTTGCATCAAATATGAATATCTTCCCTGACAGCCTCAGGTGGAATATCAACTTTTTTTCACTGCTTAGAACTAAAATCAGGTATTTTGCCCTACGCTGGACATCAAGGATCGTTTCGTTAATTATTAATTGAGAAAATTTTTTTGGTGTTGGGTGACCAATGATATCCTTGCGTAGAATTCTGCAACCGATTATCTTTTGGTTGATAATTCTTGGTTTTAGTTCTCTTTTTATCGTTTCAACTTCAGGAAGTTCAGGCATTACTTCTTTAGCAGGTCTTTTAATTTCTTTTCCAGTTCACTTTTCTTCTTGTCATATTCGTCTTTGATTTTACCCTTGATTCGTTCTTTGATTTTGTTTGTGTCAAGTTTAAATTGGGGAGATAGGAGTTTGCCTGTTGCAATAATATCAATGGTCGCCCTGCCGTTCTTGTCAAAATATAATAACCAGTCACCATGATATTTTTTGAGTAAATCCGACTCTCTCTTATTCAAAGTCAGTGTGATATTCATATTGATTGCGCCGTCAAGTCTTATCGTGCCATTTGTCAGGAAATTACCGACTTTTGTTGACATTGACCAGTCTTCAATGTCTGTTTTCCCATTCACAATCTTAAATGAGCACACAAGGTCATTCAGAGGAAGTGATTTAATGTCTTCATAGCCCAGCCATTTGAATAGTTTGTTTAGAAATTCAAAGTTTGAAAAAACACCGTTGGTCAATTTCACATTACCAGAAGCAGTAAGGTTTGCAATTACCTCTTTCTGCATGAACCCCTTGCCCTGAAAATTGTTAACGCCTGACAATCTACCCTGCAGATTGTCGAATTTCAGGAATCTTTTGAGTATTTTTTCAGCTGAGATATTTTCCATGCGGCTGTGCAACCTGTATGGCTCAGGACTATTGCTGTTGTAGTAAAAATCAAATTGGACTTTGCCATCAAATGTTTCCGCATTGCAATTCTTCAAATCAACAATCCCGTTCTCAAATGTGAAATTTGTATTGATGTTCCTGAATTCCATATCCATGCCAGTGAGTTTGTTTATTCGGATCTTACCGTTGATTGATAAGGGGATTCCCTTCTGCTCGGTTTTCTTTTCAGGTTTTGTTTTAGGAAGCAGTTCATCAAGGTCAATAAGGTTTGAGTTATTGTTTATCTGGACTACTGGCTTCTTAAAATTGGAGACATAACCGCTAAATGAAAAATCTGATCTGCCAATATGGCCGGTGCATTCAGTTATTTTTGCACCATCCCTTTGGATTGAACCTTTAGCCTTGAAATTCGTAATAGGTCGGACAAGCCCAATTCCATCAATGATCGCCTCGGATACTGTGTAATCGCCATAATAATTGGGGTTGCTTGCGTTTCCTTTAATTGCTATGTTTAAATTTGCAAATCCGCTCAGTTTCATTCCCTGGGTCTGATTTGAAATTGTTTCAATGTCCTTCAGGTTGCAGGCAAATTTAAAAACTATATCAAGAATTGGATCTTTCAAGTTGTTTATTGAACCGCTAATATCAAAGCGAGAAGTGCCCAACAGCCCCTGGATAATGATATTCTTTATTGAGTTCATATCAAAGGCAAAACTGCCATTGATTTTTTCAATATTGCGGTTCAACCCTGCAGGTTTTATCGCAATGTTTATCAATTCACATTTTCCATTCAATTTGGGTTCTTTTGTTGAGCCTAACGCTGTAATATCCATTTTTATTGAGCCACCTAATTGATCGGGTCTATATTCTTTTGGTAGCAGTGCAACCATTTTGGCAAGGTCAAGAATTTTCAAGTCCGCCTTCAGATTAAGCATTTCAGATTTTTCCAGAGTACCTGTTACCTTGAGCTCAATCGGTTCATAACTCGCTTTCAATTCCTTTATGTTTATATTTTTTGTTGTCGTATCATACTCAATGGTGTTGTTTATTTTGATTACGAGTTCAGGGAGCTTCTTGATTTTCAAAACATAGAGCGTTTGATTGCCGTTAAATGTTATGAGTTCGTTCTTAAATTTGATTGTCTGTCTCATATCTTTTATTTGGAACTCTGCTTGTGAAACAGCATCTATATAGGAGATATTGCCGCGTGAAATACTTAACTCGTTAAGCTCCAAACGCCAGCCTGTGCCTTGTTGTCTTTGTGTTGTAGGTATCGCTATGTTATATACATTGTTTTTATTCCTTTCAATTTTGAAATCTATTCCGTCAATGGTTATGCTACCGATTTCAATCTGTCTTCTCAATAGGGGCAAAAGTTTTAAGTTAAGTCTAATTCTATCAATAGCCACCATTTTGTCGGTGCTGAATTGTGGCGGATTGGCAATTTCCAGGCGATCAATGCTGATTGAGATTTTCAACCCAAGTCTTAAGGATACACTGCGGATATTCACAGGATAGTTAATTGTTTCGGATGCCATTTTTTGGACTAATGATTTCAGATAAGTGGGTGTGAGAAATGAACTAATCGCTATGTAGCCAACAATTAAGACAATCAGTATTACACCTGCAATGAGACCAAGTATTTTCAATAACTTCTTCATTATAACCTCCTTTTTCAAAAATAAAATGCCTGTGTTCCACTGAATAATCTACCAAAAAAATTGACAAATGGTCCAATCCAACCCCAGAGAATTGGAATGCCGAGATTGTCTATAAAGATCAAACCTATAAGAATAAAAAAGCCATAGCGTTCAAAATGCATTCCATAATTTTGATATTTTGCCGGTAGCAAATAGAATAACACCTTTGACCCATCAAGGGGTGGGATAGGAATAAGATTGAAGACACACAGAATAAGATTGTAAATCACCCCTAACTGTATCATCAACCATACAGGCATAAGTGCTTTTATAACCAATGCGAAACTAATTGTCCTCAGGATTATTCCAAAAACAATCGCTAACAGGAAATTTGACAGTGGTCCTGCAATTGCTGTGTATATAATTCCTTTTTTGTAATTGTAAAAGTTATGTGGGTTCACAGGAACGGGCTTAGCCCAGCCAAATCTGAAAATTAAGAAGGCGATTAATCCTATAATGTCAATGTGTTTTAGAGGATTGAATGTCAGTCTTCCCGCAAATCTTGGAGTTGAATCACCCATCCGGTAGGCAACATAGCCATGAAAATATTCATGCACAGTCAATGCCAGCAAAAGTGGTGGTAGAGATAGTACTAATTCCAGTAAACGATTATCCATTTTTCAGGAAGGTGAGTGCCATTTTTTTACTTTTTATCTTACCGTTAAGCTGCAGTTTGTACATTCTCGTTAGAATTTCCTTGAATCGTGGTCCTGGTTTAATGTTCAGTTTCTGAAGGTCTTTTCCATCTATAAATGGCTTATTTTTTTTCAGAGAATTGTACTGCCGGATTTTTTGTTTCAGCTCCGGATAGACTTTAGGTATTATCTTTACTACTTTGTCATCGATTACGCTCAGTGTGAAATAGAGTGTAGCATTATTTCGTGCATTTCTTACAAGCCTGCCCAAAGTAGTTAATTTATTCAAATCCTTGACAATTTTCTTTTCCTGGTTGCTTAAAGGAAAATTCTTTGTGCCAATTAGACAAAGAAAATAGTAATACTTCAAATCTTCCATCGCGTTAATATTTTTCAGGTATCGTTTATTAAAGGTGAATATTCTATAATGCTTCAGGTCATTCAAAATATCCAAGTAGTCCTTTTCCGCGAAGATTAATTTCAATTCATTCATTAATCGCTGCTTTGAGATTTTTTCAAGCATTCGCTTTGACACGGCTTCTCGTAAGAGACTTTCGGTAGAAGCTTCCAATTTGAATTTCAGTCTGTTCTTATAACGCAAGGCGCGGAGTATCCGTGTTGGATCATCAATGAAACTGTTGTTATGTAAAACCCTTATCAATCTGCGTCGGATATCACCAATGCCGTCAAATGGATCAAAAATCTTACCAAGATTATTCTTTGATATACAAAGGGCAATTGCATTTACTGAAAAATCCCTGCGTTTGAGGTCTTCGTAGATATTTGATTGTGTGATTTTCGGTAGTGCACCCGGATATGGATAGGTTTCCTTCCTTGTAGTTGCCAGATCAATCCTCATATTATCTTTGCATATTGAAATTGTTCCGAACTGCTTGTGTATTTCTGCCTTACCTTTTAATACGCTATTCAGCGAGTAGCCTGCCTTTATCGCATCGCCTTGCACAGAGATATCTATATCCTTTGTTGTCTCGCCCATAATGGTGTCCCTAACAAAACCGCCAACAAGATAAGCAGTGTACGATGACCGCGAAAAGAAGTCTATTATTCTATTTAAAACCGATTTCTTTTTCTTCTTTACCAAAAATCTTAATTTTACCAAATCTTTCTTCATATTTTTTTAGATTCTCCTCTAATGCGTCTTTTAACAAATGGGCATTTTGAGGAGTCATTATTATTCTTGAAAACACTTTTGCCTTCTGTAAACCAGGCAGCATACGTGCAAAATCAAGTATAAATTCTGATGGTGAATGGGCAATCAAAACTATATTTGAATATACCCCTTCGGAATATTCAGGGCTGATCTCAACGCTAATTGGTTGTCTCTTTTCTTCTTCCATTGTTTAACTCCTTTTTATAATTATAATCATTTATTGTGGATAATCAAGGGATATGTGGGTGATTTTGCCTCTTGATTTATCTTTATGAGTAATTAGAATTGCCTTAAGAATGAATTTTAGAAAGAAACATTTGATTCAAACCTACAACGAGCCTCTCATTGGAAGGAAGTTTATGAGCAACAATCATCTTTATTTGAACTAATATGAATGAATTAGATAGAATAGAACAATCAGGAGAACCAAGTAGAAGGTCATTATCCATGTTGGTTGGTGCATTACTGGGTAGAGCCGAAGTCCTAAATGTTATGGGGAAAAACACGTTCGCTATAAAAGATTTGCTGTATGGTATTAAAGCATCCACTGAACTTGAAGATTGCAGATTACTTGCTGATTGTTTTTTGCAATTAAGTTATATCCATCACTCACTAAACCAATATGACGATATGTTTAGAACATCAGCGCGTGCTATTCGTTTTTACAGAAAAACGAAAAATTATGAAGGAATTGCAAATTGCTATAATATTATGGGTCTTGTTTATTATGCGAAGCATGATCATAAAAAGTCATTAAAATATCATAACAAATCGCTAAGGATAAACAAAAAACTTAACTACAGAGAAGGTGTTGCAACAAACCTGCTTAATATAGCAATTGTATATGATGATCTCGGTGAATATAAAAATGCATTAAAATTTTATAAAAGATGTTTGCAATTGTCAAGCGATGATGGTTCGCTGATGGGATTGGCGTATGCGTTGAACAATATTGGAACAATTTATCATTCATTGGGGGATAATAGTAAAGCATTGGAACACTACAAAAGGGGTTTGAAGATTAGAGAGAAAATTTGTGACAATGAAGGCATTGCGGAAAGTTACAACAATGTCGGTGTTATTTATTATGCCTATGGATTGTATGATAAGGCAGTAGAATGTTTTTATAGGTCTTTATTAATAAAGAAGAAAATAGGGGCTCTAAATGGTCAGGCAACGGCTTATAACAATATAGGAAGTGTGTATATGGCCATGGGCAATTATAGCAGGGCGATTAAGATTTTTGAAAAAGCATTAGTGCTCTGGAAAAAAATCCGTAATTTGAGCGGGCAGGGAATAATCTACAACAATCTGGGTTATCTCTATTTGATTTTAGGTGATTATGATAGGGCAATTTTTTATTTGAATAGGTCATTCAAGATAAATAGCAAAATTCATCACCTTAACAGCCTTGTTGTCTGTCTGATTCATTTAGCTAATGTAAACATAATGTTACAGAATTTTGGTCGCGTGTTTGGCTTGTTGAAAAGGGCTGAAAGAATAGCCAAAGAAATTGAAAGAAAGGACAGTTTAATGCGAATATATATTGGCTACTGCGAATTGATGATTATGGAAAGGAATTTTCTTTGTGCAATGGACTACTGTAAAAAAGCGCATAGATTAGCCAATGAGACAAATTCAAGAAAGGGTATGGGTGAGGCTGTCTTTTTAAAGGCAAGGATTTATTCTGCACAGAACGGAAAAGATAAGAAAAGGATAGCAGAGGAAAAATTTAGAGAGGCGGCTAAGATTTTTAGAGTTCTAAGTCAGCAGTTTGAACTTGCGAAAACTTATTATTATTTTGGCGAAATGTTGAAGAAACAAAATAAAGAGAAAGCAGATGAATTTTTGAAGATGGCAGCAAGTATTTTTAAAAAGATTGGGGCAGAAAAATGGCTGAAAATAACCCAGTCTCTCTTTATGGCAAAAAATCAGTCAATGAAATGAACAAGGATAAGGGCAAAAGACTTTTCATTACTGCGTTGAGAGATAGGGCAGAAATATATGGGTTAATTGGGAAGTATGAGAAGGCGATTGAAGAGTATGAGAAAATTTTAAGAATTTGCAAAAAGTCTGATCCATCAATCAGAGCAGAACTTATCCTGCGAATTTCTGCATTGCTGGTAACTGGGAGATCGGATTTGAAAGGTGCCCGCAGGCTTATATGTAAGTTGCAAAAATTTTCAGGAACAAAAAATTCCCCTTCTTTTCAAGCAAGAATTCTGAATATGCTGGGGATAATCTGCCGGCGTGAACTCAATTATGTTCAGGCAGAAAAATATTTTCAGAAAGCATTGAATATCTACAAAAAATTAAAAGATAATTATGCAATGAACGCGGTTTTGAGTAATATTGCCCTGCTTGCTTTCAACCGGGATGAATATGATAATGCCCTGCACTACTATAATAAATGCCTTTTTTTGGATAAGAAGATTAATGATAAGTTGGGGATGGCAACGACCTTTAATAATATTGGACTTGTTTATCAAGAAATAGGCGATTATGAAAAGGCAATAGAATATTATAATAAATCTTTAATGGCAGCTGAAAAAACCGGATACAGAATGGGTGCAGGAACAGCATTGGGTAATTGCGGTGCAGTTTTTGAAAAACAGGGTGATTACTCTAAAGCGATAGAGTATTACAAAAAGAACTTTCAAATCGCAAAAGAACTCGGATTTCGGAGACAACTCGGCATTTCTTCAGGCCTACTCGGCAAGGTTTTTATTAATAATGGTGAATATACCCAGGCACTCAAATTTTCGAAAATCGCATTTACCATATTCCAGGAATTAAACGATATTAATAGAATGACCCTTGCACAAATCCATCTGGGCATTACTTATACAAAATTACGACAATATGCTAAGGCAGGTGTTCATCTTTACAGGGCAGAGCAGAATGCAATGAAAATGAATGATAAAAAGTTACTTTCTTTGGTCAAGTCTGCTATATTTGATTTAGAAAAAAACAAAAAATAGGTTTTCTTGACTTTTGTAAATTTTTCGCTATAATTGGCTGAAGGAGGTTATTATTATGAAACCATTTAGGAATGAGAAATATACTGATTTTACAATCGCAGAAAACAGAAAAAAGATGGAAAAAGCCCTTGCTGAGGTTGAGGCACAATTTGGCAGGGAGTATGATATTATTATTGGTGGAAGTAGAGTCAAGACAAATAATAAATTGATTTCATATAATCCATCAAAGAAAGACCAGGTCGTGGGTGTTTTCCAGAAGGCTGATGAAAAGATAGCGGAACAGGCAATGGCTGTGGCATTGGAGACATTCAAGACCTGGCAATATACGCCGGCAAAGGTCAGGGCAAATTATCTATTTAAAATGGCAAATATAATGCGCAAAAGGCGTCTGGAACTTGATTCCTGGCTTGTCTTTGAGGCAGGCAAGAACTGGAATGAGGCAGATGCAGATATTGCCGAGGCAATAGACTTTTGTGAATATTATGGCAGGGAGGCATTAAGATATGATAAGGGTCCAAAACTCCTTCAATATCCAGGTGAAAAAGATGTACAGGTTTATATCCCGTTGGGTGTTGGCATTGTCATTCCACCCTGGAACTTCCCAATGGCAATTTTGACCGGTATGACAACTGCTGCGTTTGTAAGTGGGAATACAGTGATATTAAAGCCTTCAAGTGATACGCCTACAATTGCCTACAAATTTATGGAAGTGGTGGAAGAAGCGGGTGTCCCACCTGGTGTAGTGAATTTTATGAGCGGTCCTGGTGCACTTGCCGGAGATTATCTTGTGCGTCATCCAAAAACAAGATTTATCGCCTTTACCGGTTCAAAAGAAGTTGGTTTAAGAATTGTTGAGCAGGCAGCAAAGACTCAACCTGGACAGATATGGATAAAAAGAGTAGTCGCTGAAATGGGTGGTAAAGATGGGATAGTAGTAGATTCTGAGGCAGATATTGACAGTGCGGTAATCGGTGTTCTGGCTTCTGCATTTGGTTATCAGGGACAGAAGTGTTCTGCCTGTTCAAGGCTTATCCTTGATGATAAGATTTATGAAAAATTTATGGAGAAGTTTGTTCCAAGGGTTGAGGCCATTAAAGTTGGACCGGTAAAGTATTTTGAAAATTATATGGGACCGGTAATAAGCCAGAGTGCCTACGACTCAATAATGGAATACATAAGAATTGGGAAATCTGAAGGCAGGCTTGCTTGTGGTGGTGAAACAGCGGGTGATGAAGGGTGGTTCATAAGGCCGACAGTGATAGAGATTGATAGTCCGAAGGCAAGGATATTCCAGGAAGAGATATTTGGACCGGTCCTTGCCGTGATAAGGGCAAGAAATTATGACCATGCAATAGAACTTGCAAATGATTCTGAATATGGCCTTACCGGTGCAGTCTATACGAAAAATCGCAAAAAGATTGAAAAGGCAAAGAAAGAATTTTTTGTCGGCAATCTATATATCAATCGCAAATGCACTGGCGCACTCGTTGGTGTCCATCCATTTGGCGGTTTCAATATGTCAGGGACCGATTCCAAGGCAGGAGGTCCTGATTATTTACTATTGTTCACCCAGGCAAAATCAATCGCTGAATATGTAGGAACCAAGAAGAGGATAAAATGAATGAAAAAGAAATAATTACAGAGATAAAGAAGAATGATATAAAATTCATTGACCTCTGGTTTTCAGATATCCTCGGGTCAATAAAGAATGTAACGATTACAATTGTAGAATTACAAAAGGCATTGAAAGATGGAATATGGTTTGACGGGTCATCAGTTGAAGGATTTGGTAGAATCTGCGAGAGTGATATGTTTTTAAGGCCTGACCTTAATACATTCCGGATAATACCCTGGAATGCAGAAAAGACTGCAAGATTTATCTGTGATGTATATGGTCCTGACCACAAGCCTTCAGTGGTTGACCCGCGTGGCTTACTCAAAAGGGTCCTTTCAAATCTTAAAAAAGATGGTATGGAATTTAACGTCGGTGCGGAACTTGAATTTTATTTATTCCAGCGTGATGGTTCAAAAATAACACCGTTATTGCATGACCAGGTTGGATACTTTGACTTAGGTGGTGATTTAGCATTACGGGTACGTAAACAGATGTGTGAAAAACTATCGGAATTCGGTATCGTGGTTGAAGCAGGTCACCATGAAGTAGGGAAGAGCCAGCACGAGATTGATTTGAGATATACCGATGCACTCAAACTTGCGGACAATATCCTTACTGCAAAGATGGTGATCAAAAGTATTGCTGAAGAGCACAATCTCTATGCGACATTTATGCCCAAGCCATTGTTCGGAATGGCGGGATGCGGAATGCATACCCATCAGAGTATATTCAAGAATGGGAAAAATATATTTGCGGACCCGAAGGATGATTATGGTCTTTCTGAGACAGCCTACCATTATCTTGCAGGTCTTTTAGCTCACATAAAAGAGATTTCCGCGGTGATTTCACCCATAGTAAATTCTTACAAGAGGCTCGTATCCGGTTTTGAGGCACCGGTCTATATCTGCTGGGGAAGGATGAATCGCTCAGCACTGGTGCGTGTTCCTCAGATCACGAAGAATAGATTGAATAGTACCCGTCTTGAGCTCCGTTCAGTTGACCCCTGCACAAATCCCTATCTTGCATTCAGTGTTATCCTTGAGGCTGGTATTGATGGTGTGAAGAGAAAATTGAAACCACCAAAACCGGTTGAAGAAGATGTGTATCATCTTGAGAGTATGGATTTACAATCCAAGGGTATTGATGTTCTTCCAAGGTCATTATGGGAGGCATTACAATATTACCATAAGAGTAATCTTGTAAAAAGGACATTTGGTGAGACACTCTTTGAAAAATACTACGAGATAAAATCGCGGGAATGGAATGAATACTCAATCCAGGTCTCAAAATGGGAAGTTGATAAGTATTTGGAGATATATTAAATAGAGGGCTAAAGAAGGCTAAAGAGGGCGGTAGAAGGCGATACAGGGCAGTAAAGGGCAATAGAGGGCAATATTAAGGGCAGTGAAAGGCAATTGAAGGCGAAAAAGGGCGATAGAAGGCAGAAAAGGCTACAGAGGAGGGCAAGAAGGCTGAAGACAATTGAGGGCAATACAGGGCGAGAAGGCGATACAGGGCAGTAAAGGGCAATAGAGGGCGAAAAAAGGCAAGCGATTCTTGTATTAGAATTATGTTTCCAATTTGGAATTTGATCTCACCCTCCATACATCAAATCCCTCACCCTTGTGGGAGTTCTCTTTCTAAGATTCCTCTTTTCTCTCTCCCCCTTTCTTAAAGGGGGATTAGACGATAAACAAAACCATATGATGAAACGGGCAGCGAAACCGTTCAACGAAAGACAAAAACCAAATTTTTAATTTGGTAATTGGGATTTGGGATTTATTTTAGATTCCGTAGTGGCAGAGTATACTCTGCAAAATTCAATAGTGGAATACCGTACTGTTGCAATCTATTTTTGAAATCTGGATTTAATCCGTAAGATTTTATTCTTATTGCAATTCCACCCCGATGGATGATGTAGTGCAAACCTTCAGGTTTGTGTTTAGTATTTAAAACAAAACCGCATCCTTTGTAGGTAGTTTGATTTTCCCATTTGGTCAATTGACCAAATGGGAAATGATACATTTCTCTTTTAATCTGCGTTGGCCGTATCTTGGGGTTCTGTATTAAAAACTAAATAGATTCAAAAGAAAACTCTGCTTAATTTGTGCATTCGTCAATTCGGCAATTACCGAATTGACGAACTGACGAAAATACCCAATGTGCGAAATGCCATTTGTGTCTGAAAAAATAGTCTGAATTATTTTGATCTATCATGCTCCGCAAGTAAATATCTATTTCATTGATCTGTTAGCATACCTTATTCAAGTATTCTAACATGTTAGAATGTTGGAATGATATAATGTCGCGGTTGGAAACCGCTCCTACAATATTCCTGTTTGACCGTTTGACAATTGCATTATTGTCCTGTAACCATTTTTATTTAGGTTTTTCTCCAAAAAGTTGGGAGATTTGCTGGATAAAAATGTTTGAAATGCAAAATTTTCAGGTTAGGGGTAGATTGGAGTTAATTCGTAAGAATTTTATTCCATTTTCAACCGACACTTATTATTATTCCACAATTTTAGAATTATGGAATAATGGAATGGTGAAGAAATGTTAAAATAAGGTGATTTGATAAAATATCATTGATTTTTATGAAAATCTGGATATCATTATTTATGATAGCAGTAATTGATTTTGGCTCCCAGTACACACAGTTGATTGCCCGCAGGGTAAGGGAATGTGGGGTATATTCTGAAATATTCAGTTGTTTTATTGACAAACTTAACACAGATGCTCTTGAGGGTATTATCCTTTCAGGTGGGCCAGGAAGTGTCTATGAGACGAATATCAGCAAATTTAGACGTTTCTTCAATTATAGTGTCCCGGTTTTAGGAATATGTTATGGTCTGCAATTGACTGCACAAATCTTTGGTGGTAAGGTGCAACACACAAAATGCCGTGAATATTGCCCTGCAGAGATTAAAATTAG
>JBDRWH010000021.1:10506-16394 GCA_039802325.1 Caldifarciminota bacterium | reverse complement strand
GCACGATATTTTTATGCTCCGGTGCCACGGAGCATTCAAACAAATCTTACAAACTCTGCATAGAAAAAGCCAAAAGAATTTTTGTTAAAATCGGCAATGAGAAAATGCCGATGGTTATTCTCTTGTGATATAAGATAAGATAAGATAAGACATACTCACTCCTATATAATATTATAATTCTTTGTAATAAAAAGTCAAGGGGTCGATTTAAGTCAAAAATATCCTTACCTTTCATACTTTACCGCCTCCTTATTGTCCTGCAGCCACAATATATTGACATAAGCATGTTTTGGGATATAATTAAGTAATGGTGACGCTAAAATCAGTTTTGTGCACAGAAGACTGGCAAATTATAGGTGATTTTGCGAGGATGGCGGAACTGGCATACGCGCTGGATTTAGGATCCAGTCCCGCAAGGGTTGGGGGTTCAACTCCCCCTCCTCGCACCATATCTTCTATATTATTTTCGGCGCAAACAAATAGATGACAAATGGAAGATAAGGAGGATTTTTGGAATATCAGATAGTGAATGACGGTGAAACTGAAAAGGAAATAGAATTTAAGATTGGTGCTCAGGAATTGAATCCTTATATTGAGGAATCACTGGAAAAATTAAGAACAAAGGTTTCAATCAAGGGTTATCGCAAAGGCAGGGCACCTAAGGGATTGATCCGCACCCGATATTATGATACCCTGAAAGCCGAGGCGATAAATGATTTGATATTGGATTCTTATAAAAAGGTCTTGCAGGAAAAGAACTGGGAACCTGTTTCAAACCCAGAATTGCTTAAATTTGATGATAGCACAGAGATTAAATTCAGTCTGCGTCTTGAAATCCTGCCAAGATTTGAAGTGGAGAATTACAAGGGGCTTGAACTGCTCAAAGAAGAACCCTTACCCGTAGAGTATCTTTATGAACAAACGATCAATCGTTTGAGAGAAAACTATGCATCGGTAGTTGAGACAGACCGGCCTGCAGCAGTGGATGATTTTGTAACCATGGACCTTGAGATAAGTGAGGATAATAAGATTGTGGATAATCAAACAGATATTGTCATTAAAGTGGGTGACCGTAGTTTTCCTGATGAACTGAATCGTGCATTGGTTGGTGTGAAAAAGGGTCAGAAAAAAGAGGTGCAGGTTGACAAACAATTATACCGATTTAAGGTCAAGAAGATTGAAGAACGTATTTTGCCTCAGGTGGACATAGAATTTGCCAGAATGTTGAATTTTGGTAATCTTGAGGAAATGGAAAAGGGTATAAAAGAAATGCTGCAAAAAGAAGAAGAAGAACGTCTGGCTGATGAATTGCGAGAAAATCTTGCGCGGGTTATGCTTGAAAGATTTCAATTTGCTGTGCCCAAGGCAATTTCTGAAAAGGAGTATCAATTTATGCTCAAGACCCACAATCTTACGGATAATGATTCAACCCGGGAACGTTTTTTGCCGGTGGCAGAAAAGAGAGCACGGTTCAATCTTATCCTTGATAAAATTGGTCAGAAAGAAAATATTACAGCAGTTGATGAAGAGGTGGCGAAATTAGCACAAAGAAATGCACTGGAAATGGAGAATATAGATGAAGAGGTGAAAGATTATTTGCGCAAAATTGTAGTACGGGAAGAAGTTGTCAAATTTCTATTAACACATGCAAACATTGTTCAAAAGGGTAAGATTTTATCACCCGAGGAGGCAAAAAATGCTAACCGTGCCGTTCGTCATTGAACAGACTGGTCGGGGAGAAAGGGCTTATGATATCTATTCCCGCTTGTTAAAAGAGAGAATTATTTTTATCGGTACACCGGTTGATGATACGGTTGCCAATCTGGTAATGGCGCAACTCTTGTTCCTTGAGGCAGAAGATGCAGCAAAAGATATATTTTTGTATATTAATTCTCCAGGCGGAATTGTATCATCAGGATTGGCAATATATGATACAATGCAATATATTAAACCTGCAGTGTCAACAATCTGCATTGGCATGGCAGCAAGTATGGCAGCGCTTTTGCTTGCTGCGGGTGCCAAGGGTCGTAGATATGCCTTACCTCATTCGCGGATAATGATTCATCAACCAGAGGGTGCATTCCAGGGTCAGGCTTCAGATATTGAAATCCACGCCCGTGAGGTTCTTAAAATTCGTGAAGTCCTGAACAAATTGCTTGCCAAACATACCGGGAAGACTGAAGAAAAAATTGCCAAGGATACAGACCGAAATTACTTCATGTCGCCTGATGAGGCAAAGGAGTACGGGATTATTGATGAGGTAATAGTTACAAGGAAAGGATAACCAGGGTAGATTGATGAGAACCATTTGTTCGTTCTGCCAACGGCCAAGGACTGCGGTAAGAAGAATGTTTCGTGGTAATCAGGCATATATCTGTGATGAATGTATTAGATTATGTAATGAACTGCTTGAGGATGAAAAGAGGACCTTTCAGTCCCCTAATTTTGTATTACCTAAACCACAGGAGATAAAGTCTTTTCTTGACCGTTATGTCATTGGTCAGGACCGCGCGAAAAAAGTAATTTCCGTTGCGGTGTATAATCATTACAAGAGAACAATGATGCCGGATGATGATATTGAATTGCAGAAGAGTAACATTCTGCTTATTGGACCGACCGGTACGGGCAAAACACTTCTGGCTGAGACACTATCCCGACTTTTGCATGTGCCCTTTTCAATCTCTGATGCTACACCACTCACAGAGGCGGGCTATGTTGGCGAGGATGTGGAAAATATTCTGCTTCGTTTGATTCAAGCGGCAAATTTTGATATTAAAGCCGCAGAAATAGGAATTATCTATCTTGATGAAATTGACAAGATTTCGCGAAAGAGTGATTCGCCTTCAATCACCAGGGATGTTTCAGGTGAAGGTGTACAGCAGGCACTCTTAAAAATCCTTGAAGGAACCATTGCCCATTGTCCACCTCATGGAGGAAGAAAACACCCAGAGCAGGAATATGTGCCGATAAATACGAAAAAGATTCTATTCATTTTAGGTGGGACATTTGCTGGTATTGAAGATATTATTATGCGCCGTTTGAAAAAAACAAAGATTGGTTTTTTGACTGATGCGGAAATCAGTGATCTGAGTTATGACGAAATCGTGTCCCGGGTTGAGCCTGAGGATTTGATCAAATACGGAATGATTCCTGAATTTGTTGGTCGGGTTCCGGTAATTGCACCATTCCATAAATTATCCAAACAGGCTCTGATTGAAATCCTGACGAAACCTAAAAATGCCTTACTAAAGCAATATGCAAAGTATTTTGAAATGGAAGGCATTAAACTTGAATTCACAGACGAAGCAATTGAAGAAATCGTGTCTCAGGCAATGAAATATAATACAGGAGCACGGGCATTAAGGTCAATTGTTGAAAACTATATGCTGGACATTATGTTCAATCTTCCCAATCTTTCCGGCGTGGAGAAGTGTATTATTACCAGAGATGTAATCGTGAACAACGGATCGCCTGAGTATGTTAAATGTAGTAGAAGACGTGCCCAGTAGAAATTTAGATTATATTTATGAATTTTATTCAGCGGATTTACCTGAAATCAGTTAGAGATAAATTACACAAGCCATTCAAGCCGCTCGGCATAAAAAAAAGAGATAGTTTTCTTGTGTCAACACCTCACGCAACAAAAGAATTTCTGAAAGTGCTATCATTTTTAGGAGGTTTGAGGAAGTTGGGCAGTGTCATCTTACTTTTGCCTGAGACATTTATGCCTTTTGTTAAAATGCTCAAACCCAATACCTTCCAGGTGATATACTGGACAAAAATTCCGCAGATCTTAACCCGGGAGTACGACCTGCTTAGAAAGGAATTGAAGAATCATCAATGCAACTGGTTGATTGAATTAAGTGAGGACGCTAATCTATCTTTGCCCGGGCTCATTGATGTGCCAAAGAGAATTACCTTCTATGATCAAAAAAACTATCCATACTACAACATTTTAGTAAAAAATGGGATTGAATCGCTAATGAATTTTCTCCAGGTTACAGCAATTGAGCCAAAGTCGCTATTCAAATTCAACAAGTCAGAATTAAAGACGATATCAAAGAATTTGCCTGCTCAACACCCTTTGTTATTTTTCAACACTGTTAGAGATTCAGACGCGGAAAGAATAGAATGGTCAGGTAGTGTTGTTACTTGGAATAAGGCCGCTGAAGGTATTGAACAAGCGTGCAAGAAGATATTTCTCTGCGATGCTTATCTTGGTCCGGATGATGAATTTTGTGAAATTGCCAGGATTTTCAACAAGGAAATTGTTGTAAAATGACTGATATGAACGAAAAGATAGATAAGTTTGTGTCATTATTGAGTCAGGTTCGTCTGCAGGACATGGACATTAAAGAGATTGTGCGACTATTAGGGCAGAGTGTTGCGACCCGGGGTTGTCTACTGCTGCTTAATAATCGGATAATGTTTCATCATAAGATTCCTGAAGGAGTCTCGCCAAGAATCAACTTGAATGAAAAAAGAAACAGAGTTTTTTCTGAAGAATTGGAAATCAGTGGTTTGAGATATCAGTTGTATTTGTTGTTTGATAAAGATGAAATTCTGGATCAATTGCAGGTGCAAAAATTGCGCAGTATCCTGAACATTGTTGCCCAGTCTCTTTCTATTAGCAATATTGCCAAAGTGAGAATATCAGAGTTTCAGGTGATCAATGAGTTGAACTTGAATGTGATAACAACTATGGAGGTAAAGAAGGTTATCTGGTTTGCTGAATCTGCGGCCCAGCGATTACTTGATACGAAAAAAGTATTTCTATTTTATCTAATTGAAGATCGTCTGATTGGTCAAAAAGATAGTTTTTCTATCAAAGTTATACCCGAGGAAGTGGTCAAACTCCTGACGCGAAGCAGGCAGATTGTAACATTTAATAAAAAGGATAATAGATTCTTGAGGATTTTATTAGGTCACCTGGATAGCGGTGTTGTTATTTTCGTACCTTTTACTATAAAAAATATTGTGCGGGGATTTTTCTTGTTAGATGATTATGATAAAATATCCGACCAGACAAATGCAATAATGCGTCTTAAGTTCCTGGGCAATCAAGCTGCAATAGCCCTGGAAAGAATTGAATTATTTCAGGCATTAAGTAAAGCATTGCAGGAAAGCAGAGGCTTGCAGGAAATAGCAAAACTGCTGTTGTCACCTTATGAACTGAAATATTTTTTCAATGAATTGTTGCGCCGCGCCCAACAGATCCTGGGCTTCAGAAAAATCATGTGCTCAGTTTACGATCCCGTGATCGATTCTTTTGAAAGAGTACATGGTGTGGGAATTTCAATCAAAAAATTGCGGGAGGCAAAAAAGGTTCATCCTCCATATAAGCTCATTAAGGCGCTAATGCAGGATCGGTTTCGTGTCTCTAATTCATACTATGTTCCAAGCGAAGAAGTGTTCAGTGAAATCCGGGAGTATGAAGTTTACAAATCTTCACACGAACAAAAAAGGGTGCACAATCTGTGGTCTCCGGGTGATCTATTGATTAGTCCGATTTACTCGCGAACCGGTGATATATTAGGGATATTATCACTTGCTGAGCCGTTGAATAACAGAGTCCCTGATCGGAGCAAGATCAGGTTATTAGAGGCGTTTGGTGATTTTTTGGGGCTGGCGATGGAAAACAATCAGCTTTTTGAGAAAAATGTCTTTCTTTCATATACTGATGATTTGACCGGTGTCTACAACTACCGCTTCCTGAAGGAAAAACTGAATGAATTGATAAGAAGAGAACCGAAATCGCAGAAGCGACCGTGGATGTCCGTGTGACCGACACCACCACCGGCAAGGTAATTACCGCTGATTCTGGCACCGGCAGGACCGAGCGGGTGATGGAGGAGGTTTTAGGGTTCGGCGAGAAAGGCACTTATGAT
>JBDRWH010000021.1:0-10496 GCA_039802325.1 Caldifarciminota bacterium | reverse complement strand
TTGCAGGTGATCTCATGCTCAGGAAAATTTCCCAGATATTGAAGGATGTGGTAAAGAATGGTTATGTTACCCGGTATGGAGGTGATGAGTTTATTGTTATTATGCCTGATGCAGGTTCGCGAGCAATTCATCATCGTATTAATATGGCAAGGCAGATGATTACCAGCTCAAAACACAGTGATATTTCTGTTCAATTCTCTTACGGCATTGCAGTGTATCCGAACGACGGAAAAGACTTTGGGACCTTGATTGACTGTGCGGACAAAAGATTATATCAGGAGAAGAGAAAAAGATATGATACGATTGCGTAGTAAGTCTAACAAGCGCGTTTTGCCAGAAACTGGTGGATTTACTTCGCGTACCCTTATCATATATTTTCTAATAGGTATAGCCCTGCTTGGTATTGTGACATATGTTTATTCAAATTATCTTATCCAACGAATAAAAAGAGAAACCGAGACAACATCAAGAATCTTTGCCAGTTATGCCTCGGGACCAGGGTCAAGTGAAGAAGAGTTGCTGGCGCTCTTGTTCCGTGAGGTGATAGAAAAGATTGATTTTCCGGTGGTCTTGACTGATGTGCAGGGTAAGCCGTTTTCTGCGAAAAATGTTTCAGATACGAATCTTGTTAAGGTCGTCAAAATTCTGGACCGTGACCACAAACCAATACCCATAGTCATCCGAAGCGGTCTTGATTCCACATTTGTTGGTTATGTTCATTATGGATTATCTCCATTTACCAGATCCTTGAGAGTTTTGCCTTTTTTGATGACTGCATTTTTGATTGCCTTTCTTTTCCTGGGCTTCTGGGGTTATCTCATCTATCGTAAGAGTGAAGAGGAAAAAATCTGGTATTCACTTGCTAAAGAGACCGCACATCAACTGGCAACACCGCTTTCTTCACTCTCAGGTTGGCTTGAGACTTTGAAGAAAAACATACCCCAGGAAATCTATGAGGGTATTGCTGAAGACAGTCAACGAATGAAAGAAGTTTTGGAAAAATTTTCGCGTATCGGAATGCCCCCGCGGCTTGTTGAAAAGGATCCAATTCCAGTTATTCAAAAAGCAGTAAACTACATAAAAAGGCGTGCCCATACCCAGGTCCAGATCCTTGAAAATTATCAGCCTTTACCATTGATAAAATTTGATGACATCCTTCTTGATTGGGCAGTGGAGAATATTCTAAAGAATGGTCTGGATGCAATTGGCTCAAAACCAGGAATTGTATCCATAAAAACCCAGTCCAGTGAAGATGGGGCGATTATTGAGATTTCTGATACTGGCGGTGGCATCAAAAAGGAAAAAGATATATTCAAACCCGGTTATACGACAAAAAAATATGGCTGGGGATTAGGGTTAGTTCTGACAAAAAGGATACTTGAGGATTATCATAAGGGAAAACTTATTTTAAGGAAAACCGGTCCCGGCGGAACAACATTTCAGATATTTATACCAAGGAGTTCACAATGAAAATTTTATGGATTGATGATGAAATTGATCTATTGAAACCTTTTATATACCTCTTGAACCAGGAGGGTTATGAAGTGAAGACTGCAACATCTGGTGAGGATGGTATCAGGATTGCCAATCAAGAGGTTTTTGATCTCGTTTTTCTTGATGAGATAATGCCTGGTGTTGATGGGCTTGAAGTATTGAAGAGAATAAAACTTGATAATCCCCAACAGATTGTAGTTATGGTAACCAAAAGCGAAGAAGAGAGTCTTATGAAACAAGCGTATAGCGGATGGGTGGATGATTATATTACCAAGCCATTTAGTTTTAACCAGATACTGTCAGTTCTTAATAGAATTTTAAAGAGAAGGCACTTAATTGAAGAAAAGATGGCTGAGGAATATGCGGGTCAATTCCGTTCCCTCTCTTTACCCAATAACTACAATGAATGGGTGGAATACTACAGAAACCTTGTTACCTGGGATATTAGATTTTTGGAATATGGGGGTAAAGAATTAAAAGAAATTCATGATGAAAGGAAGTCCAGTGCAAATGCGGGATTTGCCAAATACATAAATTATGAATATAAGAATTTCATAAAAAACAAAGGGCCGATCCTTTCTCATAATTTATGTAATCTGGTTTTATTTCCGGCTTTGAAAAACGGACCCGTCAGTTTTATTATTTTCGATTCAATGAGACTTGATCAATATTTGAAACTGCAGCCTTATCTAAGGGATCTATTTGAGATTACAACTCAATACTATTATTCAATCTTGCCTTCAGCCACGCCCTATTCTCGAAACAGTATTTTCTCTGGTCTTCTTCCGCTTGAAATCTTGCAGAAATACCCTCAATATTGGCTTTTTGAAGAAAAGGGACAGAATCGGTTTGAGAAAGAACTATTTACTGAGCTCCTTAAAAGGAATGGACTCAAGATAAATTTCAACTTTCATAAACTATCCACGATTGATGAAATTGAAAAGAGTATTCCGAGGATTGCCAATGATCAAAATGATATTACTGTTGTGATCGTAAATTTCTTTGATTTGTTGCTTCACTCAATTCCAGGTAGAGGTGATATGAAGGGATTATTGGATGATGAAAGGGTACTTTTGAACCTGCTCAGTTACTGGTTTCCAGTCTCACCGATCTTTGAGTTATTCAAAGCGATTGCCGGTAGAAAAAGGCAGATAGTTCTGACTACTGACCATGGATTTATCCATGTCCGCAGGCCCACTATTGTCTATGGAGGCAGAGAAATTTCGCCCAATCTAAGGTATAAATATGGTCCAGCACTCAGGGCGGATGAAAAAGCTGCATTGATATTGAACAATCCCGGTGAGTTGTATCTTCCTGCTGAAGATCAATCAGTGCGCTTTGTTATTGCGCGTGAAGACTATTATTTTATCTATCCGACAAAACCAACTGAATATGAAAAAGAATTTAAATATACATTTCAGCATGGAGGAATATCAATGGAAGAAATGATATTACCAGTTGCGTTGCTGCGCCCACGATAGATTTTGTATGGTGCAATGTTGACACGATAAAATTTTGAAATATAATTCAATATGAAAAAGGCAAAAACAGGTTCAAAACGAGCGTTGATATCGGAGATAAAAATTGTCTATAGAAAAGAAGACTTTCCCGGTGCGGAAAGTCTTTTCAGACCAGGCATTGTAAACTGGGAACCTGCCTACGATTTATATATTGTTGATGACACAATATTCGTTACCGTAGAAATCCCCGGGGTACGCAAGGGTGATTTTACAGTTTATGTAGGAAATAGTCACCTGGTGATTTCCGGGGCGAAAAGACCTTTCTTGATAGAAAATGAGAAAAAAGATTTTGGCAATCTTGTGTTCCATACACTTGAAATTTCATATGGGAGGTTCTTTCGTCGTATAAATTTCCCTATTCCTGTTGAACCGAAAAGAGGTGTTTACAAGCTGGAGAATGGTATCTTATTTATGAAATTTCCCCTTCAGAAAGAACACATAGTACCTATTGAGGAGGCATAGAAAATGGAAGAAAAAGAAATTGCTATTCCTGATGTATTGGGCATAATTCCCATAAAAGGTGGGGTGATTTTTCCTGATCAGATTATACCTCTTGTAATACAGACGCCAAAGCTTGCCAAATTGATTGATGAGATATTGACGACCAATAAGCTTGCTGGTGCACTTACCCAGCGTAATCCCGACATTGAAGAACCAAAACCCGAAGAAGTCTACGATATTGGTTGTGTAATACAGATTACAAAAATGCTGAGATTCCCTGATGGGACAATCAGATTGTTAGTAAAAGGATTGAGACGTTTCAAAGTCATTGAATATGTGCAGATTGAACCATTTTTAAGGGCAAAAATTCAACTATACCCTGAAGGCTACAAGAAAACAATGTCTCTTGAAGCATTGATGCGCAATGTGAAAACGATGTTCCAGCAACTTGTGTCACTGGCATCCTATCTGCCCGATGAACTCGGCGCGATTGTAGTAAATATTGATGATCCGGACCGTCTCGCCAATTTTGTAACCGGCTATACAAATCTGGAGGCAAGTGAAAAACAACAACTTCTTGAAATTGGTGATCCTAAGGATCGATTTTTGAAGTTGATTCCTTTATTGCAGAAAGAAATAAGCATTTTAGAGTTGGGCGCCAAGATTCGCTCACAGGTCAAAAATGAATTTGATAAGGGTCAGAGAGAATTTTATCTGCGCGAGCAATTAAAAGCAATTCAGAAAGAATTAGGCGAAGCTGATGAGCACACGCGGGAGATTGAAGAATTGAGAAAGAAAATTCAAGAAACAAAGATGCCTGAGTCAGTAGAAAAAGTTGCGCTGAAAGAGTTGGACCGTCTCGGCAAAATGCCGCCCCAGGCAGCAGAATATACGGTTTCAAGGACTTATCTTGACTGGTTGATTTCGCTACCCTGGTCAGTAGCAACAAAAGATAATCACGATTTAATTCGGGCGAAAAGAATTCTGGATGAAGATCATTATGACCTGGAAAAGGTAAAGGAACGTATCTTAGAATACCTGGCAGTGAAGAAATTGAAACCTGATTCAAAAGGCACTATCCTCTGTTTTATTGGACCACCCGGTGTTGGTAAAACATCCCTGGGCAAATCCATTGCCCGGGCATTGGGCAGAAAATTCGTTCGCATTTCTCTTGGTGGAATAAGGGATGAAGCAGAAATTCGTGGTCATCGCCGAACCTACATTGGTGCTCTGCCCGGCAGGATAATTCAATCCATAAAAAACTGCGGTTCACAGAATCCTGTTTTTATGCTTGATGAAATTGATAAGATTGGAACTGATTTCCGCGGTGATCCATCCAGTGCCTTATTGGAAGTCCTTGATCCAGAACAGAATAATACATTCTCTGACCATTATCTTGAAGTTCCTTTTGATCTCTCAAAGGTAATGTTCATTGCTACAGGAAATCTTATTGACCCAATCATTCCGGCACTCAAAGACCGTATGGAGATTATTGAACTACCTGGTTATATCCTTGAAGAAAAAGTTGAGATTGCCAAGAAATATCTGATTCCACGTCAGATTTCAGAAAGCGGTCTGAAATCTGAGAATATTCAGTTCAATGAGGGTGCAATTAAGGCAATAATCAATAACTACACCCGGGAAGCCGGGGTGAGAAACTTAGAAAGAGAAATCGGTTCAATCTGCAGGAAGGTAGCAAAAAGATTTGCCGAAGGTAAGAGAAAACCTGTGCAGATTGACCACAAAAATCTTGTTGATTTTCTTGGGTCGCCCAAGATTTTTTCTGAAGTTGCAGCGCGCAAAGGTGAAATAGGACTTGCGACAGGTCTTGCCTGGACACCAACTGGTGGCGAGATTATTTTTATTGAATCAATAAAAGTACGGGGCAAGAAGGGGCTTATCCTTACTGGTTTGCTTGGTGATGTGATGAAAGAGTCCTGCCAGGCAGCGGTATCATATTTAAAAGCAAGACTTGAGAAGTGGGGTATAAAAGATAATCCTGATGAATATGACCTACATATCCATATTCCTTCAGGCGCGATTCCCAAAGATGGGCCTTCAGCAGGGCTTGCAGTTGTGATGTCCTTGAGTTCATTGTTTCGCAATCAAGCGATTGATCCAAAAATCGCATTTACTGGTGAAATAACCCTTACCGGCAGGATATTACCTGTGGGCGGGATAAAAGAAAAGGTAATTGCCGCAAAACGAGCAGGTATTGAAAGGATATATCTGCCTGCAGAAAATAAGAAAGACCTACGGGAGATTCCAGCACATGTTAAAAAAGGGCTTAGTTTTGGTTTTGCAGAAAGAATTGATTCAGTCTTGCGGGAAATTTTTGAAGATTCTTAGGATATGAAAAGGTGATATGATACTGATCTTCTTTTTTCTTGCCTCTATAAAATGGCAGGTATCTTATGTGCCAACGAGTGATTCTTCGTGCACTATGAACCTATTGTTGGAAATTCCTTCCCAGCAATTGAAGTTCATTGTCAAGGATTCTCTTTATATGGCATCTTATGAAATTCAATTGTTAGTCTTTGATAATAAGGGCAATCAAATTGCTGGTGATTACTGGTTCAGGGAAAGGGAAGAAGATAGTACAAATTTTTATGACTCGTTGAGTCTGATTATCCCTAATTCAGCACGAAAATTCAATTTGCGCATCATCGATCTTGCGGGTACAGAAATCTTGAATGTATACGAGAGTATCAAGCCAATAAACTTCTTTGCCAATATTCATTCACGAACAACAACTGATTCGCTGGTGGTCAGCTTTACAGTAATAAATCCTAAAAACATTCGAGGCGAGGTCACTGTTTATCTGCAAGAAATGAAACAGAGTAAGACATTGCGAGCAGGAATTTATGAAGATACTATTATTTTTATGATTACCCAACTGACCGTTGGAAGATATGAATTGAAATTTGTATTGACTGAAAAATCGAAACGTATAGATGCGATTTCTGTGCCAGTTGTCATTGAACGGCCATTTTATCTTGATGAGACTGTATGGCACTTAAAGGTAAGTCAACTTGAATATATTGCGACACCCAATGAAGTTGCGATATTGAAGAAGGCAGAGGTAGGAAAAAGGGATTCACTCTGGAAAGTCTTCTGGAAACAGTATGACCCAACGCCCAATACAGAATACAATGAGAAAGAAAGAGAGTATTTTGAACGGATTGATTATGCGCAGGAACACTTTTCATTTGGTGATAAGGGGTGGCGTAGTGACCGGGGACGTATTTACGTTAAATACGGTCCGCCCGATGAAATTCAATCGCGACCCTATGAATTATCCTCAAAACCATATGAAATCTGGCTGTACTATCGCCTTAATCTAAAATTTATATTTTATGACCGACACGGTTTTGGTGAATACCTGCTCATAAGTCCACAGGGAGAAAGGATATGACTTTGATATTGTTATTTTTCAATGCGATAAATTTTTATGTTCAGCCTGTATTATACTATTCCCCCTTGAGACTGCAGGACTCACTTGGCTTTGAAACAATCGCAGAAGATATTTTTTTCCTTGAATTTAACTGTGCAATTCCCTATAATGAACTGTACTACAAAGAAAGTGATGGGAAGATCTTTGCTGACTGTCGTTTGGATGTTAAAATTGTAAACAAAGAACATACTGATTCACTCACCGATTCTCTTTTTCAGCAGTTTACGATTGGTTCTTTTTCTCAAGCAGCAAGAGAAGGAACAACATTCTACGTGCAATTTGGCAAATACATATCAGTTGGTGAGTATGAATATACAATTATTGCGAATTCGGGAGACAAGACAGACACTGTTCAAGGAACAAGGAGTATTCTGGAAGATGACTATCTGATGAGCGATATCTTGCTGGCAAAGGCGATTTTCAAGGATACTACAGGCGGTAGTTTGACAAAAGGTAATTTAAGAATCATACCCAATCCATCCGGTATTTTTGAGGAAGGAACAAAGAACTTATTCGTCTATTATGAACTTTCTAATATCAATCCGGATACTACAGATTTGGCTATTTGTTATACAGTAAGTGATACTGGACAGAGGATTATTAGAAAGATCACAAGGACAATGGAAAAGAGGTTTTCGCGACAGGCAGTGAATTTAGGTTTCAGTATTGAAACCTTTAAGCCTGACGACTATGTTATTAAGGTTGTAGTCTATGAGTCAGCTATGGGTAGGACGATAGAAAAGTCAGTCGGTTTCAGGATAAAAAAAAGCAGGGAACCAATTGTATTATCCGAAGATTTGCCCTACTACGATGGAATTGAATACTTTGTTAGTGCCCAGGAATATAAATATTTTTTGACTTTGAAAGACGAGGGTAGAAGGATGTATTTGAAAAAGTTCTGGGAAAAACATGATTATGGTGAAATTTCCCAGCGTTATGAATATGCGGATGGCCATTTTCAGGAGGGAGCAAAGACTGGTTCAAAAACTGACCGTGGTCGTGTTTATATAAAATATGGGTTTCCGGATGAAATAGAAAATAAGCAGTTTGAAGAATCAAAACCATATGAATACTGGCAGTATTATAATGGACTGGAATTTATCTTTGTTGATGTTCGGGGAACCCAGGAATATACACTGGTCTGGACCAATGCCCGGGATGAGAAATCAAAGCCGGCATTGTTTTCTTATTTACCGCTCTTTAAAAGACAGGAATTAGAAGAAAAAAAGGAGTAGTTATGGAAACAAGGGAACTGAAAGACAAGATTAACACAACATTTGATGAAAAATTGTCAATCTTTTTTCAAACCATTGAAGATATCAAATCTTTGATTGCAAAAAATATTGAAGGGTATAACAGGATCTACGATGAAGTTCATTTATTAAGAACATTGCTGGCAGCATCAAATTTGACAAAGAAGGAAAATATCGCCCTTTTTGTTGACTCGCAAAATCTCTATTATTCAGCAAAGGTAAGTTATGGCGCAAAGGTAAACTATGAAAAACTCTTACGGTTGATCACCGGTGAAAGAAATCTTGTCAAGGCTTACGCATATATTGTTCAACCACCCGAAGGGGATGTTAAGCCATTTGCTACAAGTCTTGAGCACATTGGATACATTGTTAAGATAAAAGATGTACGCACACGTGCAGATGGTTCAGCAAAGGCCAATTGGGATATGGGTATTGCCCTTGATATCCTTGGGATTATTGATTATGTTGACACAATAATACTTGCTTCTGGTGACGGTGATTTCGTGCCCCTTGTTGAATTTGTACGCAATAAACACAAACGAGTGGAGATATTTTCTTTTCCGGAAAATACTGCGTATGATCTGAAAGAAAAAGCTGATAGATTTGAACCCCTTGACGACAGGGTCATCCTTTCGTAGTGCAGGAAGAAATAGATGGTTGATTATCATATTCATACTGAACATTCTATTGATGCGCAGGGTAGTCTGAGTGATTATGTTGAAAAGGCTCTTGCCTTAGGCTTAAAAGAGATATGCTTTACAAATCACTGCGAACTGGACAGAACAAGAAATGACAACTTCATTAGATTCAATGGTAATATAATACCGATAACAAGAGATGCACTGCATGTCCTTCAAAAGGAAGTACTGACTTTGAAAGAATCGTACAGGAAAAAAGGTTTAATCATTAGATTTGGCATTGAGGTCGGTTTCTTTGACGGTATTGAAGAACGACTGAAAAGCCTGACCGATGGTTTGATGCTGGACTATGTCCTTGCCGGCATACATTGCCTTGACCATATCTGCATTGATAGTTCAAAAGAATGTCATACATATTTCCAAAAGAATGATGCAAAAGTATTGTTGAAAAATTATTTTGATACAATGGAAATCTTAATTCGTAGTCGGCTTTTTGATGCAGTTGCTCATTTTGACGTATACAAGAAATACGGTTTGAACTTCTATGGTCCAGATATTAAGATATTTGACCGGGATAGGCTATTTTATCTTTTTACGCTAATGGCGGAATACGAAGTGGGCCTTGAGATAAACACTGCAGGATTAAGAAGACACAATGAGTTTTATCCTTCAAAAGATTTTATGAATCTGGCAGAAGAAGCAGGTGTTGAAGTCATTACAATTGGTTCTGACTGCCATAAGCCTGAAGATCTATCAAGTGGAGTAAAAGACGCAAAAGAGTATGCAGATGCTTGTGGATTTAGGAGGATCTATGGTTTTGAAAAGAGGGTGCGATTCCCCCTTGACAATTTATAAACACGCGGTATAATATATACCAATGGCAGGCGCTAACAAGGGGTGATATGAGACTTAAGACCATAAAGGGCAAAAGGATTATGATCTCAATGAACAATACCATTTTTGCCCTGGCTTTGTTAACAACACAATTGATTGCTTATACTATGAATATCCCACTGGAGAATATAAAATGTGAATTTGAAGAAGTTCAAGGTTTTAAAAGAATAGTTCTTGAAAATGGGATTATCCCGGATATGCCTGGTGCACCAGAAATTCCTTTGGTTGTGTATGTGTTCACTTTACCCACAAATCAAAATATTAAAAAAGTTAATGTTGTAAATGCTCAGTGGGAACAAATTCCCGGTCAATTTGATATTTTCCCGGTTCAGAAAAGGGCAATAATTGGACAGCTGAATGGCTTTTTTGAACCGGATTCAGTGATTTATTGCTCATCAGAATATTATCCGCAAACTATCATCCAGGGTTTTCATTCAGGTAATTTGAGAGGTTATAGGATTGGTCAGATTTCAATTGCACCTTTTAGATATAATCCGGTATTAAAGAGACTTGAGGTTTTGAGAAATTTAAATGTGGAAATAGAAACCGAACTCGTGCAGTCAGGAATTGCACCAATCCGGCAGACAAGTTTCTCAAAGACCATTTTTGAAAAGTTTGTTTCTTCGCTTGTGAGCCACACCGGCATTCGTATTCCAATTATTAACCCTGATTGCTGTATAGAAGAAAATCCTGAAAACTTGTTGCCTGCTGAATTGCCATCTCTTTTAGGACCACCGGTTGACCTGGTGATCATTACAACTGAACAGACTGCATCTGCGTATGACGAATTTCAGCGATTAAA
>JBDRWH010000020.1:12920-17673 GCA_039802325.1 Caldifarciminota bacterium | reverse complement strand
GCTCGCCTCAATAACTGTGTATCCTTTTTTCTCTGCAATTTTCTTCAGTGCTTTGAATAGGTCAATTTTGCAGTAGTAACAGCGAGCCACTGAATTGCGAGTGAAATTTTTGTTCTTAAGTTCTTTTGATTGAATGACAAGGTGTCTGATCCTTAATTGTCTGCAAATTTGCCTTGCAATCTTCAATTCCGTCTCAGGGTAAAGCGGTGATGTTGCAGTTACAGCGATCACCTTATTACCTAATACATCTGTGGCAATTTTCAACAGCAAAGTTGAATCAACGCCTCCTGAAAATGCAACAACAACTCCGGAGTGTTTCTTGAGTACATTGTGCAATATGTCAATTTTGTTGTTTATCGTGCTGCTCATTTAATATTTTGCATCTGTTCAGGTTTTGTTAGTTTTAAAATTGGAAATTGTCAGGTGAGATATGGTAGAAACTCCTCGCTGACTGGTGGCTTCTTTGTCCACCGCACCACTTCCTTGTCATCTTCAATTATAATGACCGTGGGTATATCAGAGACTTCATGGAAAGAACCCTCTGCCAGCCCATCAACTGTATCCATATCAACATACTGTATGGGTGCATTAAATCCCTTCTTTTCCTTAAAATAACAGAGTTTTTCATAAGTATCTTTGCAGACCGGGCAGGTTTGTCTTCCAAAGATAAAGACCTTTTTCATTTTGCCTCCTTTAGAAATTCTATTCTATGCCAAAAACTATAAAAGTCAAGAAAAATTGAAAAACAAGCACAAAAAACTAAAATCAAAAAGAACTTAAGAATGAAAAATGTTGACTTGGCTAAGCGGTTATATATAATATCAAAAGGGAGTAAACAATGAAAAAAACTTTGGGAATTTTGATTTTGCTTGTGATAATTGCTGTCACGATTTACTTGTTTCGTCTTATTCCGGGAAGTTCAAAGATACCGGAATTAAAACAAGAGAAAACCGGTGTTGTAAAAGATGTTACCGAAGAATGGCTTGGCATTTTTATTCAGGGACAGAGAGTCGGCTATTCATTCACAAAAGTAGCAACCCTTGAGACAGGACTTGAAATTGAAAACAGAAGTCAAATGACAATAAATATGATGCAGGAAGTAACTACACTTATTACACATCTATACGCCCATACTGACAGAGAATATGCCCTCAATGATTTTTCCTTGACAATCCATGCCCCAGGACATGAATCAAAGATTGAAGGGGTTATAAAAGGTAATGAACTAACACTCACAACCTATTCCCATGGAATAGCACAAACTCAGGTGAGAACCATTAAAGAAAAACCTTATTTCCCGGATGCCATTGAACAGCTCATAAAAAAGAAAAACTTGAAGCCCGGGGATGAAATGACTGTTCCCTATTTTGACCCCACAAGCCAGTCTTCAGGTCAGGCACGATTGAAAGTCTACCCTGAAGAAAAAGTAATGGTTCTCAATAAAGAAGCAACAGGGACGAAGATTGAAATCAATTTTATGGGCGTGGTTTCTTATCTCTGGATTGATAAAGATTTTAAAATCATAAAAAATGAGACACCTAATCTTCACATAGAAATGATTCCCCTGACAAAAGAAGAGGCACTCGCTGAGATAAAATCTCAGGAGGCATTTGATTTGCTGGGTTTCTTTTCAGTCAAACCATCCAGACCATTACCTGCAGACAAGAGAATATCTTATGTGAAATTGAAACTCTCAGACATACCAGAAGAAGGACTTGATCTGAATGACGATTTCCAGCGCCTGGTCTCAGAAAAACCAATAATCTTAGAGATATCCCTTGCAAATGTGAATCAATTGGCCGATCTGGTTATCCCGGTAAATGAAAATACCGAATATCTAAACCCGTCAGCGTACATTCAGTGTCAACACCCAGAGATAATCAAAGAAGCAAAAAAAATTGCAGGTAAAGAAAAATCAGCAATAAATGTCACAAAAAAACTTACACAGGGTGTTTACAGCATGCTCGCCAAAGTTCCCACTCCTTCAATGCCTTCGGCAATTGATGTTTTGAAAACAAAAGAGGGTGACTGTAATGAACACTCAATCCTTTTTGCGGCACTGGCAAGGGCATTGGGTTTACCGACAAAAATCTATGTCGGACTCGTGAATTTGCAGGGTGATGCGTATTTTTATCATGCTTGGTGCGCAGTATGGATTGGCCAATGGGTGCCGGTAGACCCAACTTTCAATCAATTTCCAGCTGATGTGTATCACCTGAAATTGAAGGAAGGCGAAATTTCTGATTGGGCTGAAGTAATGAAGGTTGTAGGCAAACTCAAGATTGAAATCTTAGAATACCGATAATGAACGCACTTGTCATAAAAAATCTGTCAAAATGCTTCAACGGTAATTGGGCAGTAAAAAACTTAAGTCTTGAATTGAAAGAAGGCGAAATCTTTGTCCTGCTCGGACCCAACGGTGCAGGCAAAACGACAACTTTGAAACTCATTGCCGGACTTCTTCATCCGGATTCTGGCGAAATTTTGCTGAATAATATTGACATAAAAGAAGACCCTATAAAATTTAAATCAATGCTCGGATATGTCCCGGATGAACCTTTTATTTATGACAAATTAACCGGTCGGGAATTTATAAATTTTGTTGCTGGTATTTTTGGCGTCACTAAACAAGAGTATGACAAAATCATACCTGTACTCTTGGAGAAATTCGAAATTGGTAAATGGATCGATGCACCTGCAGAAACTTACTCCCACGGCATGAGACAGAAGATTATTATGTGTCAGCTTCTTGTGCATAATCCATTGTTCATATTGATTGATGAACCACTTGTAGGATTGGACCCTAAAATCAGCAAAACAGTTCGTGAAACCTTTTCTGAACTATCAAAACAAGATAAAACCCTTCTCATCTCCACCCACACACTTTCCTTTGCACAGCAGATTGCGCACCGCATTGGAATCATCAATAATGGGGAACTCAGATTTGTCGGTACACCAGAGGAACTCGCCAACATTACGGGTAGAAAGGACATTGAAGAAATTTATCTGAAACTAACCGAAGAAGATTGAAGATTATCCTTCTGATTTTTGGCATTCGTCTGCGTCTAATCTCCAAATACTTCACACCTGGAGAGTTTAGACTTCCGAAGATAACATTTTTCATAATCCTTTCGTTGTTTCTCACGGGTGGGTATTATACATTTTTCAGAATTTTCCAGTATCTAAACACGGTCGAGATAATCGGACCCGCAATTATGATGCGGACTCTTGAAATGATACTATTTGTCTTTTTCATTATGCTTCTGTTCAGCAACATCATAAGCTCATTTTCTACTTTTTACAATAATCAAGAACTGAACTTCCTGTTTTCACTACCGGTGCTACCTACAACAATATATCTTGCAAAACTTCTTGAAAATGCACTTTATGCCTCGTGGGCAACATTTGCGATAGCAATCCCGCTAATTCTTTCATACGGAGTTTCTAACCGTGCACATCTTATCTATTATCCGATTTCATTTATAAGTTTCATCATTTTTCTTATCATACCAGCCACCATATCTTCGCTTATCATATTTATGCTTGTTCGTCTTTTCCCAAAATTGAAACCAAGAAATATTATTTTCATTTCCCTCATTCTCATCCTTTTGTTAGTTCTCCTTTACATTAAGATTGGCAACCCTGGGTTGCTACAGATTTTTGAAACTGAGAATGAAAGAGAATTACTATTATTTGCTGCCAACCTCACCACTGTCGGCGGCATTTATGTTCCTTCAACCTGGTTAAGCAATATTTTGAAACATTCTGTGCAAATCAATTCATCCGGGTTATTCTACTTTTTGCTCCTGTTATTCTCTGCTCTTAGTCTGATTGGAATCACATTGCTCTTTGCCAGAATTATCTATCACAAATCCTTCCTTCAGATCAGCGAACACACCGGGAAAAAGGACACCAGAAAATCTGCCCTGGCAAATCATCAAGCAGACCCAGTGCGCGCCTTCTTGCGGAAGGATATTTTGCTCTTTGTTCGCGACCCTACACAATGGGTGCAACTTGCGATTTTTGTTATATTGTTAATCGTTTATGTTTTTTCTTTGCGGCGGACGCCGATATTTTTCAGTTTCTCGTTATGGAATGTCATTATCTCATTTGCTAATTTTGCTTATGTGAGTTTTGTAATTGCCACGCTCGGAGTCAGGTTTATCTTTCCCGCGATAAGTCTGGAAAAGAAAGGAATCTGGATTATTGCCACATCACCCTTGTGCTTTAGAAAAGTCATAATGACCAAGTACTATTTCTATTTAACTGTCTGTATTGTCATAATGGAAGTCCTCCTAATTGTGGCAAATATGTTTATCAGGAGTGCTCCTATCATACACTATTTTGCCATGTTCATCGGCTTATTTGTGGCTGGCTCACTGGTCTCAATAAATCTTGGTTTCGGCTGTATGTTCCCTCAATTTAACGAAGAAAATCCTTCAAAAATCGCTTCAGGCAGCGGTGGCATAATAGCAGCATTATCAAGCATTGCCTTTGTTGCAATTGTAATAATAATCTTTGCGACACCTGTGCACAATTATCTTATTAGCTGGTACTTCAAGAAACCATTGAACAGAATCCTGATAGCATCGTGTTTTGCATCATTCTTTGTCCTGAGTTTTCTAGTAATCTATTTGCCTGTGAAATTCGGTATAAAGGCGATAAAAAACAGAGATTTTTAGATCATCTTTTTCAGATACTGCACAACTTTTTGAATCTGTTCATTGGGTGTTGAGGCTCCTGCAGTAATCCC
>JBDRWH010000020.1:0-12910 GCA_039802325.1 Caldifarciminota bacterium | reverse complement strand
TTGATGTCATTGACCGATTCTATATGGTAGGAAGGTTTGATGCTTTTACATATCTGATAGAGCCTCGTTGTATTGGCACTGTTCTTTCCACCGATAACAATCATCAGATCCACCTTTTGAGCAATTGAAAGAGCCTCATTTATTCGCAATATCGTTTCATCACAAATAGTATTGTAGATCTTCATTTCTGTTATTTTTGAAAGTAAATCTTTAACTGCACTGTAAAAATGCTCAAGATCCAGAGTTGTTTGCGGAACAACACCAATTTTTTTATATTTCATATCAAGACTGTCAGAATAGATTGCTGAATTCTTGCCTGCATAACCCAAAAGACCTTTAACCTCAGGATGGTCTTTTTCCCCAACGATAATTACGAAATATCCTTCTTTAACAAGCCTCTCTACATAACGCTGTGCGCGTCTTACCTTTGGACAGGTCGCATCAATAATATTAACACCCCTGTTTTTAAGTGTTTTGAGCAATGAAGGTCTGATACCGTGAGAACGAATGATTACTGTAGATTTTTTATCATTCATATCTTCAATACTTTCAATTATTCTAATCCCCTTCTGTTCAAGGTTTTTGACAAAATCACGGTTGTGTATCAAAGGACCAAGAGAATATACAAAGTGCCTTTTCTGCGCTGCATCCATTGACATTTTTATCGCCCTCTTCACACCAAAACAAAAACCCGAGTGCTTAGCACAATAAATCTTCATTTCAGCTTTTCAACCTCCTCTCTTATTCTTGCGGCGAATGCCTCAAAATCTTCTTTTGACTTATGATAACCATTCGGAACAACTGGTTCGCCAAAAATGATCTTCAACTTTTGCCAGCGAAATATCAGGCTGATTACTTTTTTATTGGAGTTGATTATTCTAACCGGGACTACAGGTATACCGTATGTAATAGAAAGAAATCCGACACCTGGACTGAAAGGCAGCATTGATCCAATCCTTGACCTTGTACCTTCAGGGAAAATTACAACTACCTTGCCCTGTTTCAACAGTCTGATTGCTGGTCTGATACCCTGTCCCCCTTCAAGGTTAATTGCATTGTAGGTCTTTATCAACCAGGTAAAGAATTTAGAAAGTATGAACAAACCAGGTTTAGCAAGAAAGAAAACTTCTCTGAAGGCGGTATAACCAACAAGAGGCGGATCCAGAAATGATAGATGATTGCTTGCCAGAATCAATGCCCCCTTTTTCGGTATCCTACCCTTGATCTCAACTCCGGAAAGAAACACAAAAAGAGGAAATGTTAATAACCAGGAAACAAGCCACTTCAAACTCATAGTCGCATTGATTATATCACAAATTACAAAAATTGCAAGAGATTCCATGTTCTTGACATTATTTGACAATTAAGTATAATCATTTGTGAGCAAAGGCAAGAAAGTCATAATTGTGGAATCACCCACAAAGGGTAAAACCATTAAGGGATTTCTTGGCAGAGAATATACAATTGTCTCTTCAAAAGGCCATATAAAGGACCTTCCCAAATCTCAGCTGGGAGTGAACATAAATAATAATTTCGATCCCAAATATATAAAAATCAAGGGTAAGGCAAAGATTATACAGGAAATCAAAAAAACCTGCAAAGATTCTACAAAGATTTACATCGCCTCAGATCCTGACCGTGAGGGTGAGGCAATCGCCCAGCATATTGCTGAAGAACTCAATTCAAGTGCACAAGCAATAAAAAGAGCACTATTTCACGAAATCACACCAGAATATGTGAAAAAGGCACTGCAGAATCCGGCGTCAATAAATTCTAATCTTGTTGATGCCCATAAGGCGCGACGCGTGCTTGACCGCATTGTTGGTTACTATACCAGTCCTCTTCTATGGAAGGTACTGAAATCAGGTCTTTCTGCAGGCAGAGTACAGAGCGTTGCCCTACGATTAATCTGTGAGCGAGAAAAAGAAATTGAATCATTTGTGCCGACCCCATACTGGAATGTCACTGGCACTTTCAAGACTGATAAGAATGAAGAATTTGACAGTGTTCTTTTCAAAATCGATGGTATCCAGCGAAAAATCCTCAGCAAGGAAGAACTTGATCGCATTGAAAATATCTTGAAGCCGGATACAAAGTTTGAAGTTGTAGCCTATCGTATCACAACACCAGAAAAAGTTCCTGCTCCACCTTTTATTACATCAACCCTACAACAAGAAGCATCCCGCCAGTTCAATATTTCGCCCAAAAGAACAATGCAGATCGCACAGGTTCTTTATGAAGGGATACACCTGCCCCAAGGAACAATCGGTCTGATCACTTATATGCGCACTGATTCAACAAGAGTTAATGACCAGGCAATAGAATCAGTAAGAGAATACATTACCGGCAAATTTGGGAGTGAATACGTACCACGTGAACCAAGAGTATTTAAAGATAGAAAAAGTTCTCAATCAGGTCATGAAGCAATCAGACCAACACGCATCAACATTGAACCTGAATCAGTGATTGACCATTTAACACCCGAACAATACAAGATTTATAAATTGATATTTGAACGTTTCGTTGCCTCACAGATGGCACCAGCCCGATACGAAATGAAAGAAGTATTTCTCAAATATATGGGATACGAATTCAAGGGTGAAGAAACAAAACCCCTATTCCTCGGTTATCAGCTACTCACAGGTGAAACAACCCAACGCGGTTTTGTGCCCAAACTGAAGGTTGGTGACACTGTCCTCCTTAAGAAAATATCATCCGAAGAAAAACAAACTGAACCTCTCCCGAGGTTTACCGAAGCAACATTGATAAAGAAACTTGAAGAAAATGGCGTAGGCAGACCATCTACATACGCCCATATAATCCAAACCCTTTTTGAACGCAGATACGTAGAAAAGAGTAATAGCAAACTTGTGCCCACAGATTTAGGCCGTGAGGTATATAGAATCATAATACCAAGGTTCAGTAATATCTTTGAGATTGCATTTACAGCAAAAATGGAGGAAGAACTTGACCAGGTTGAAGCAGGAAAGAAAAAGTGGCAGGATGTTGTAAGGGAATTCTATGAACCCTTTGAAGCAACCATGAAATCAGCAAATGCAGATGCTGATAACATTAAGAAGGATATCCACCAAACAGTGGAAAAGAAATGTCCAAAATGTGATAGACCCATGGTCATCAGATGGGGTAAATACGGGAAATTTCTCGCATGTTCCGGTTTCCCTGAATGTAAATATTCAGAAAACATAGAAGTCCAGTTTACCAATAAAACCTGCCCCAAATGTGGAAAAAATCTGGTCATAAAAAAAGGAAAATTCGGTGAATTCCTTGCTTGCAGCGGGTATCCAGACTGCAAATATACAGAAAACCTGACACATGATATTCCCTGTCCAGTTTGTGGAGGAACAATTCTCATCTACTCAGGGAAAAGAGGAAAAATCTATAAATGCAAACAATGTGGATTCAGTTCTTTTTATCCACCACTTGATAAGAAATGTCCAACATGTGGAAAAGGCATGGTTTTAAAGAAAAATAAACCCGCATGCCTGAGCTGTAAGAAATAATCTGATACTACAACCTGATATGAAACTCGGCTTTCACATTTCTATTATGGGTGGTTTTAAAAATGTGGTAGCGCGTGCAAAGAAAAGAAATTGTGAAACAATACAGATTTTCTCCCGTAATCCTCGGGGCTGGAAATATAAAAGCATAGACGAAGAAGATTGTCAGGTATTCAAGGAACAAATTCGTGAAAACAACATATCACCAATTTTCGTGCATCTCCCCTATTTGATAAACCTCGGTTCAGACAATAATGAACTCTTCAAAAAATCAATTGCCTCCTTAACTGAAGATTTGAAAAGGGCAAAAAAACTTGGTGCCAGATATCTGATAACACACTGTGGTTCTAACAAAAATGCAAAAACAGGTATCAGAAGGATGGCTCAGGCAATTATTCAGGCATTTATTGAGGTTGATAATGATGTTACTTTGCTGATTGAAAACACTGCAGGAAGCGGTAATGAATTTGGCTATGATTTCGAACAACTTAGAGGAATTCTGGATGCCGTAAACTCCAACCGAATTGGAATTGTCTTTGATACTGCCCATGCATTTGCAGCGGGGTATGAACTAAAGACAAAGAAGGGAGTGGATGAAACAATAAAAAAAATGGAAAGAATAGTTGGGATTGAAAGGGTTCATCTCATCCATTTTAATGATTCAATGACGAAAATCGGTTCAAGAAAAGACCGGCACTGGCACATCGGAAAAGGTGAGATCGGCGCAGGAATGAAATTCATAATCAATCATTCTGCATTAAGACATTTACCTTTCATCATGGAAACGCCAAGAACCAATACCAAAGAAGATTTGCTCAATCTGAAGGTCGTTCGGGAAATGATAAAGAGACCTTGACCTGCGCAAAAAAATATATATAATCTATGCTAAAGGAGGCATAATTGGCTCATGCTTACACTCCTGGGTTGAAAGTACTGGCATATACGGTCATTGAGAAACAAAGGCGGTTACCTCTACCCGGAGAAGTCCTTGTCAAAGAAGGCGAGAAGGTTTCCGCTGAACAGATTGTAGCAAAGACTTCTCTGCCGGGAAGTGTGCAGACCGCTAATATTGCCGGACTTTTAGGCATATTACCTGAGGAAATTGAAGAGGCAATGCTCAAGAAGGTTGGAGACGATGTACACAAAGATGAGATTATTGCGCAGAGCAAGGGATTTTTCGGACTTTTTAAGTCCACTGTCAAAAGTCCTATAACTGGAAAGATAGAGAGTGTTTCTAAGATAACCGGTCAGGTGATACTAAGAGAACCACCCATTCCAGTGCAGGTTATTGCATATATTGATGGTGAAATAACCAAGGTTTTCCCAAATGAGGGTGTATTGATTAGAACCCAGGGCAGTTTTATCCAGGGGATATTTGGCATTGGTGGCGAGACAATTGGCGAATTGGCAGTCGCTACAGATAATCCTGAATCAGTTTTGACTGAACAGGATATCGATGAATCATATAGAAACAAGATTATTATTGGTGGTGCAATGGCAACCTATGATACCCTTGTAAAGGCGAGAAGTGTAGGAGCAAAGGGAGTAATCATAGGCGGTATTGAAGATCAAGATTTGAAAAGATTTATGGGATATGACATTGGCGTGGCAATTACTGGATCGGAAAATGTTGGACTAACGATTATTGCTACCGAAGGATTTGGTAAACTCCGCATGGCAGATAGAACCTTTAATCTTCTGAGATCACTGGCAGGAAAAAAGACTTCAATAAATGGTGCAACCCAGATCCGTGCTGGTGTAATGAGACCTGAGGTAATTGTTCCTCTTGAAAAAGCACCGGACAAGAAGGTCGTCCATATTTCAACCGGTTCAGGACTGGAGACTGGCATGGCGGTGAGAATCATAAGAGAACCATATTTCGGAATGATAGGTAAAGTCGTGGACCTGCCTGTATCCCTTGAAAACATTGAGACTGAGTCCAAGGTTCGAATTCTTGAAGTTGAATTAGAAAACAAGAAGCGTGTTAAATTACCACGGGCAAATGTGGAAATCATTGAGGAATAGATGAATGCATTGTTTTTCCTGATCGCCTCAGCCGGTGTAAATACACTTCTAATGCCAGCATCAGCAAAGGGTGTGCTGACCTATTATTCGCGTACTGCTGGTGACGAAGCGATATTCTACAACCCTGCAACCTTCAAGGCCCAATCAGACTACCGTTCATCTATTTTCTATACTAATCTATACACAGGCATGAAAAACCTCCATATTGCTCTAACCAGAGAATTCAACAAGATTGACCTCGGCATCAGTATTATGAATTTTGACTATGGACGAATTGAAGCACGGCCTGAATATCCAACTGAAGACTCCACGGGTTTCTACTCAGCAAATGACTTCTGCATGGGGGTATGCGTATCAAGTAATGTGACAACCAACGGCAGATTTGGGGTGAAGGCAAAATACATCTATGAAAATATTTCAGTTTATTCTGGTGCCACCCTGGGGCTTGATGTTTCATTAGCATATTTGAATCAGTATTCTGGTATCACAGTGGGTGCAAATAATATCGGTGGTACAATGAAAATTGCCAGTGAATCAGTAAACCTTCCCGCCAAATTAAGTCTTGGTTACTATCGAATCGTTAATAAATTCATTCTGAGTATCGATCTTCACTACATGATAAATACCTCTTCATTTGAATCAGCACTTGCCGGTGAAATGAGATTGACTAACAATCTTGAACTTGGCGTTGGAATCAACTATCGTGATTATCTTTACCCGGGGTTTTATCTCAGTGTTATACATAAGGGTCTCTCAATCAAGTATGGCACCTCATTCTATCCATATAATCTCGGTATGATTAATACAGTGGGCATCAGCATTCTTTTCTGAAAGAGAAAAAATGATAGTTTACTACAGAGATTTTACAAGGGATTCATAAGAAATGAACGGCGGCATATATCTTGATTTTGAAAAACCGGTCCTGGAACTTGAAAAGAAAATTGAGGAATTGAAGAAGTTGCATGGTGTTGATGATGAAATTGAAAGATTGAAACTTCAGGCAGAAAGATTAAAAAAGAAAATCTATTCAAATTTAACCCGGTGGCAAAGGGTTCAACTTGCAAGACATCCAAGACGCCCCTATGCGGTAGATATTATTGGCATTATCACCAGTAATTTTGTTGAACTCCATGGTGACCGTAGATTTAGTGATGACCCGGCAATTGTTGGCGGACTGGCAACTATTGATAAATACTCAGTCGCAATTGTCTCCCAGCAAAAAGGTAGAGATACAAAAGAAAAGATAAGAAGAAACTTTGGTATGCCCCATCCTGAAGGTTATCGCAAGGCACTGCGTATTATGAAAATGGCAGAAAAATTCAATATTCCTATCTTGAGCATAGTTGATACACCCGGTGCTTATCCAGGGGTAGGAGCTGAAGAACGTGGTCAGTTTGAAGCAATTGCAACCAATCTTCTTGAATGTGCAGTTATAGAAGTACCCATTATCGTCGTGATTTTAGGTGAAGGTGGCTCAGGCGGTGCTCTTGCTATTGCCCAGGGTGACAGAGTCTTGATGTTAGAAAATGCCATATATTCTGTCATTTCACCTGAAGGTTGTGCTTCAATACTCTGGCGTGATGCATCAAAAAATAAGGATGCCGCTGAAGCCCTGAAGATAACTGCGCAAGATTTACTACAATTCAGAATTATTGATGAGATCATTCCCGAACCACTTGGCGGTGCACATATGGATTACCAAAAGACCGCAGAAAATATAAAATCTGCAGTAATAGACAATCTGAAGAAATTGTTGACCATACCTGTTGACAAATTGATTGAACAAAGAATTGAAAAGTATCGGGCAATGGGGATATACAGAGAATAATGGCATTAGAAGGTAACTTAGAAGATTTTGAATTAACTGATGTATTTCAGTTGATACAGCTGGGCGCAAAGGACGGAAGCCTCCGCATTCAAACGGCGAGCGATGTGGGAGTTGTCTATTTTAAGAACGGTATGGTAGTTCATGCGAAAACCAATAATCTAATTGGTGAACAGGCAGTTGATTCTATACTTCAGTGGCGTAAAGGCAGATTTGTGTTCAGACCAGGAGAAGAGACACTTGAGAAAACAGTGGAACTGCCAATACAACAGGTCATTCTTGATGCGGCGAGAAGAATTGATGAACTAAACAAGATTCAGAGATTGATTCCTTCTTTTGAAATGGTACCCAGAATCGTTGAAGTGCCGGATGCAGGAATTGAAAAAATTAATCTGAGGCCTGAAGAATGGAAGGTTCTTGCATTTGTTGATGGACACCTCTCAATCAAAGACATTTCGCAGCGGGTGCGCCTTTCCGAGTTTGAAACGGGAAGAATTCTCTATGGCTTGATCTCATCAGGACTTGTGAAATTGACACCGCAAAAAACTGGAGACAAAAGCGAAACATCCCCCAAGCATGAAGATGATGACAAAACCGGTGGAATTCTCGGAATCTTTAAGAAAAAATAATATCTGTTAGATTATCCCAAATTCTTCTTTCCAATCAAATGTTCAAATTACAATAAACTTTGTTGTTACACATTTTCCATTATTTGTGTGAAGCCTCAAAAAATAACAGCCCCTAATAAGGTCAGGCAATAACATCAGTGCGGAGTCTATCAGGTTTTTCTCAAAGACTTTCCTGCCAAGGATATCATATAGTTCTGCCTTTGTATAATGTTTTCTATTGTTGATATGAAAGCTAATCTGCTTCCCATATCCAAACACCGTTGGCAATTTGTCTCTTACTGCAGTAACCTGCTTTTCCTCAATTCCAACATTCAGTGGCGTATACCTGAATACTGACAATCTTGCACCACCTGCATAACCCCACTGCGCATTAAACATATCCATTCCCAATGGAGAAACACCATAAGGACTATTATCAAAAATCACGGTATCAACATTCCAAACATTTCCACCATCTGTTGTTTTTAGAAAAACACCGAAGTAACTGCCCTGCCAACCTGCCCGGTTCCCGCCGCCACCTGCGAAACCATGCTGAGCATCAGTAAATTCAACACCATACAATCCATATTTTCCTATTGGAACTGATGGCGCCATTATCTCAATCCAATCATTACCACCATTGGTCGTACGAAAAAACACACCCGGTGATGCAGTATCCTTTAAGCCACAAACCCAGCCGTTCTGATTATCAAGAAAATGAACACCATAGAACTGATATGGGACACCTGACATTTGCGCATCCCAGTTTGTTCCACCATTTGTGGTATGCAGAATCAGTCCATTTGTCCCTGTTCCTGTTAGTGTATCATAATCACCGCCGACAATCCAACCTTCATTAGCATTCAGGAAAAAAATACTCTTTAATGAACCAGAAACAGGTGCACTTAGAGTGGTCCATGTCGTTCCTCCGTTTGTTGTTCTACGTATGTCGCTGTTGGCACCAGCAAGCCATCCATTGTTGGCATCAAGAAAAAACACATCATCCCAGAGTTTTCCAACGAATTCAAAGGTCAGCCCATAGATATTTGTCCAGGAACTACCACCGTCGGTTGTTCTGTACAAGACCGCAGCAGGGAAAATGCTGGCAATTATACCCATAGCAGAAACGTAACCAGTATTGCAGTTTAAGAAATGCATACCAAAGACAAACATACACTGATTTATTGTCCAGGGGTATATCTCCTGCCAGGTGGTGCCTCCATCAGTTGTTTTGCATATGATTCCTCCTACATTGTCCCTCACCCCGCACAAAATTCCAATCATTGAATCAGGTGCAGATGCATCCATGAATCCGTTATCGGTCAATTCAAAATGCCGTGTCTCCCATGTTGATAGACCAAATACAAGATTAATCACAAAAACAAGATAAAATAAAAATTTCATCTCAACCTCCTTTTTTTCACAATCCTAATTTTGCCTTTCCCTCAATTCTATTCTACGCATTATTCATCAACTGTCAAGAAGAAAGTTTTGTCAAAAACTACCTCAGTATCACGATCTTTCCCTTTTTCCTGAACTCTGCATTTTCAACAATGTAGTAGTAAACACCTGATGCAAGACCTTTGATTGTTAGATTCTTTGTTTTGCTGTCGGTCTTTTTCGACACAATAAGTCTCCCATCAACAGAGTATATTTTGATCGCCGTCTTGGGAGGCAAATCTCTTATTGCAAAGTGCCTTTGAGGACTGACCACAAGAATATTACCATCACTGAAGCAATTCTTTTCAGTTATTCCAATCAGGGTATCTATGTAGCCATAAGCACTTACTCTATACCAGGGCACAGAATCCAATCCAGAGCAAATAAACCAGTTTGTGATATGGTTTGAGCCAATAAACTTGGTTGTCGTAAGAATATTTCCGAACGAGTCTAGTTTACTTACAATCAAAGAATCAGCATGCCATTGCGTATAATATGACACGCTTTCAATTTGACACGGACTGGTTCCCCAGTTTAACATTCCCTGGGTCTTGGTCTGTTCAATCCAGACCATATTTGTATTTTCGGTACGGGCAAGGCAGGCAAGCAGGAAAGTTTGTTGATACTGAGTACTATCTATCCGGGTAAATCCAATTATGCCGTCGCCATTGCCAATTACTTTGACGCCACCCAAAACAACTGTATCACCAGCGGTCCTGCCCGCAAACGCCTTTGTCCCCGGTGTATTGACTCTGAATATTGCTTTCTGTGAGTTCCAATGGAATTGATTGAAAATACGGTCCTTTGGTGAACTCTGTATTGCCCTACTCCAGTAATTTCCAGCATAGATATCTCTTATTATCTGGTCAAGATTGAAACTTATCCAGGGAGTCCGCTCCAGATCTTCAGCCCTCGTATCACGCAAGAACGCAAGTGCCGCCATCCTCAACAGAACAAAGTGTATGGGCTGTCCAGCAGCATCAAAAAATGGTCGAATCCGATTATTACTGAAACTTGCTTCAGAATGAGCAAAGGCAAAATTTATTATTGCATCATAATCCCTTAATCCCGCATAACTGGCAAATGGCAGGATAGTAACATACCTTGATTCACAGGGTGCAGGATGCTGCCATTCAGTTATGATCATTGGTTTTTGTAAGCACGCACATTGGTTCATATATGTAAAAAACCATTCACCATTACTTCCTTCACCAAAATATGAATTTGTAATCCTGAAGTCAAGTGTATCCCAGGGTTGATTTGGAAAATCAGGATGATCAAAATATGGATGTGCATCCATGACCGGCACGAGGTTTGCCCAGGTATACTGATGTAGTTGATTCGCCCAGAAATATGAAGATGTGATAAGGGATTGAATATGAAGTGTATCATTGAGCAAGGCAGAGATACGCTGATAAAATCTTGTTTCTTTATCACAAAAGAATCTTATCTGGTCAAAATAGCGATAAGGGCTATAATCATATCGATTGCTCCAGCGCACAAGTTTTATTGTCCTCGTTGAAAGACTTTCGCCTGGGTCCAGAACTCTGGAAAAGGGTGCCTTGTGCAGCTGGACATCATCAATCCATACTCTGCCCGTATCCAGCCCAAGATTGAATGTTATTTGCACAGTATCAGTAGCATTACAATAAAAAGGTAATACGAAACTCTGGCCAGAAGTTACCAGGTTGACTGTTTGTGAATAGTAAACGGTCCAGGGCGTCCTGTTTCTCTGTATAACAATATCCATACTACGGTTTCTACTTGATTTTGCCTTGAAACTCAAACGGTAGGTTGAATCAGTGTGGATTGTGAATCCGGACTGCAGCAATTGGATATGCCAGGAATACTGTCCCGGAGAATACACATGAACAAACACCGCAGGTTCCAAACTCAGTCCTGCATTCTGTACACCCCATGTAGAATTACCACTGAATTGATTGAGCCACCAATATCTCGGAACACCATTGAGAGTATCAGAAAATTCACCATTGATTATTTTGTCAGGCCCGGTTGTTGTATCGCCTCCAGACCAGACACGGATTAGGGTTGAATCCCAGTGATATCTGTTATAAAGCCAGTCATTCCACTGGTTCTGAAGTTCACTTTTATAAAATCTTGGCAGATAATAACTCGATTGGGTGTTATCCCAGTTGTCCCAGAAATGGTGGTCAATCAAGGTTCCTTCATTCATCGGATTGATGAATACGAGTGCTGGTTCATTTTTGTATGCAGCATTAGTATATGGATTGACGTGATTAAGAAGACTATCAGGATAATCACGGAAAAGTGCGTAGGCAGGTTCATAGAACATATAGACCCTTTTTACTATATCCATTGAGCGATTCACACTGTCATAATATGGAATTCCATCTCCCGATTTGAAATATCTAATGCTATAAAGGTCAATTGCCGAATAAATACCTCTCTGTTTCAATTGATAAAACAAATAATCTAATTTGTCCAATACTTCGTGATTAAGTCTCCTTGTCGTGTTTGACCCTGGGGCACTTGTCAAAGCACCGTCAATGTGATGATACCGAACCATATTAAAGCCCTGTTTGGCAATATGACCCGCGATATTCATACTTGTTGACTGCGATGGGTAGGTAGCAGAGAAACAAAAATTTGTACCAAAAAATTTTGCCCGGCTTCCGTTCGTGAAATATAAATGCCCGTCATTCTGAACAATGACCCTGCCATTGTTTCCTGCTGGTGGTCCAAGTATAAACTTGCCCGTATTCGTAGAATTATCTATAGTATCAGGAAATGGAGTAACAAAATTAAACCAGCCCTGTTTTGGGGTTACATACTGGCCATATGCTCCATAGAATAGAAGAAGCAATAGTAACATTGCAACATATTGAAATCCATGTTTTTCAAATCCATACAGTTGTATATTCATAAGCGCCTCCACACGATATTATAATATTCTAACCTTTTCTGTCAAGTCAAAAAAACAGGAAGAATGGTGAGAGTCAATCTTAATACCCTTGACAACTGCCCATTTTTATTTACAATTATATACTTATATCATGAATATCAATGAATACCTTGCTGAGAAGAAGTTGCTGGTTGATAGGGCATTGAGGAAATATTTCAGCAACAATAATGCCTTCTTTGAGGTAATGTACTACTCCCTTGACCGGGGCAAAAGAGTCCGTCCCATCCTCGCCATAGCAAGTTATGAAGCCGGTGGCGGGAAGAATATTGAGGAAATAATTGGCATTGCCTGCGGACTTGAACTTATCCATACCTATTCCCTTATCCACGATGACTTACCGGCAATGGATAATGATGACTTTCGCCGAGGTAAAGAGTCTGCGCACAAGAAATTTGGGGAAGCACTTGCGGTCCTTTCCGGCGATGGACTTTTTGCCTATGCCTTTGAACTCTTTACGGAATCGCAAAATTATATCGCACAAAGGCTCAGAATAATCAAAGAGGTCAGCGAAACCGTGGGTCCCAAAGGCATTGTTTATGGACAGGTTCTT
>JBDRWH010000019.1:0-17792 GCA_039802325.1 Caldifarciminota bacterium | reverse complement strand
TTTTTGAAATTAGCATTATCGTCAGAGATAAGGTAATCAGGTTTTTGGTTAAAGAGATCTTAAACTTCATTGTTACTGAAATTACACAACCAGGCTGTTCAGTCGCTCAATCCGTTTGTCAATTGGGGGATGGGTTGCAAACATATTTGAAATCTCAAAACGATCTTTGCCAAATGGGCTGGAAATGAAAAGGTGGGCATTTGATTGTGATGCCCGTGCCATTGGTTGATAACTCTGTTTAAGCTTACTAAGTGCCTGGGCAAGTCCCTGGGGATACCTCGTGATGTAAGCACCTGATGCATCAGCAAGATATTCCCTCTGTCGGGATATTGCCGCCCTTATCAATGCAACAAATATTGGAGCGATAATGGCGAGCACCAGGCCGATAATAATCAGAATCCCACCGCTGCTGCCACGACGATTGTCCCTGCGTCTGCCACCTAAAAACATGCCTCTTAAAAAGAAATCCCTTAGAAGAACAATTAGACCGCCGATTGCGGCAACCACGGTCATCAAGAGAATATCGTAGTTTCTGATATGTGCCATTTCATGGGCAATCACACCCTGTAATTCTTCACGATTCATAATCTCAAGCAGACCGGTTGTTACTGCGATTGAGGCATTCCGGGGATTTCTGCCTGTGGCAAAGGCATTGGGCGCAGGCGAAGGGGTGATATAGACCTTTGGTTTTGGTACACCCGCTGCAATAGCAACTTCTTCAACTACATTGTGGAGTTGTTTGAATTCGTCAGGGTCTGCGGGTACTGAACCAGTTGAGGCAATAGCGATTTTATCTGAGTTGTAATAGAGTATGAGATTGTAAACAATAATGAATAAGGCAAAGAACACATAACCGGCAGTACCCCAGTTGAGTAGTTCAACGACCACATAACCTAACAGACCGAGAAAAAGACTTGTGATGATAATGAAAACAAAAGTTTTCCGCTTGTTCGCCGCAATTAAATCGTAAAGGGTATCACGCATATCAGAACTTTACTTTTACTGCTTCTCTTTCTTCAGCTGGTGCTGTGAAGAATTCTCTTGCCCTAAAATTGAACATAGAGGCAATAACTGCTTGTGGGAATTTCTGAATTGTAGCATTATAATCCATCACCACATCATTGTAGAACTGTCGGGCAAAGGCAATTTTATTCTCAGTGGCAGTTAACTCTTCCTGAAGTCTCATGAAATTTTCATTTGCTTTGAGTTGCGGGTAGTTTTCGGCAACAGCGAACAGACTCTTTAAAGTCGAACTTAGCATATTATTTGCTTCAGCAGCTTCTTTTGGACTTGTTGCACCCATTGCTCGGGAACGTAACTCCGCAACTTTTTCTAAGACTTCTTTTTCATGCGCTGCATACCCCTTAACCGTTTCAACCAAATTCGGTATTAGGTCGTAACGACGCTTTAACTGCACATCAATCTGTGCCCATCCATTATCCACTCTGGTTCTTTTAACCACGAGACTGTTGTAAATTGCAATTATCCAGATAACCAGAAGGATAATGACAATCAAAAGTATGATCATTGAACCTCCATTTTCTTTAAGTTTATCTAAAATTTATGAATTGTCAACTGGGTATTGACTTCTTGAGGGATTTATGTAGACTTAAATCTTAAAATGGCCCCGTCCCTTTTTACTCTACCAGCGCTGGTTATTTTGTTTATTATCAACATTGGTATCCTTCATTTGTGCTTTTATGTTAAAGATGGGTTGAAGTTTTGCAGAACAATACCTTTCTTTGCATGCGGATTGTTTACCATCGTAGTGCAATTACTAATTGAATCGAACAATGACCCCGCAAATGGAATAATACTTACGAAACTCCAATATGTTGGTTTCTGGACTTATTTTATTGCAGCGCCTATGCTGATAAGTGGTTTAATTGGTGAAAAACTCGAATCACGATTATTCGCAATTTTCCTAACCGCAGCAATTGTTTTAGGTTTTTTTACTGTTTCAACAAATTTGATAATTAGCTCAACACCATACATGTACGGTGCTACCTTCTTTGCTCGGGTCGGCAAGTTATATCCTTTCGTTTGCACGATTTTATTCATATTATGTATCTATTATTATAGCAAAATGCTCAAATTTGTGAGTAGTATTAAAAATCGTGAACTGCAGTTCATTATTCCTGTTGGGCTTGGTCTGTGCATACTGGGAGGAATTATTGACTATGCGGGAAAATTAAATGGGGTACCTCTACTCTCCTGGCTAAAAGATCCATTCTCGTTGGGAATGCTCTCAATTAGTTTATCGTTTGGTTTTTTTATTCTGTTAGATTATTCGCAGATTGTTCTTGAGTACCAGAAATCACTCAAGCAAGTTGAACAACTATTACAAAAGAATTATAAAACATTTAATGAATTTGTTCAATTAATTGCCAAAACCCTTGATGCCAAAGATAAGTACACTGCAGGACATTCTGTAAGAGTAGCACAATACGCAGTAAAGATTGCACGGGTATTGAATCTTGAAGAAAATCAGATTGAAATCTTACATCAGGCATGCCTTTTGCATGATATTGGTAAGATCGGCATACCAGATGGAGTCCTTAATAAAAAATCACCGTTGAGCGAAAGAGACCGGTTTCATATCTATCGCCATCCTGTGGTGGGTAAGGAGATTTTGAGCAAGGTAAGTGATTTTCAGGATATTCTTGATGTAATTTATAACCACCATGAAAGAATTGATGGAACTGGATATCCTAAGGGTTTGAAAAAGGATGAAATTCCTTTGCTTGCAAGGATTCTTGCGGTTGCTGATGCCTATGATGCGATGCTTTCCGAAAGGCCTTATCGTAAGGCAAAGACAAAACTTGAGGCAATCAAAGAATTACTTGATGCCCGAGATAAACAATTTGATGCTCAAATTGTTGAGGTTTTCGTTGATTTACTGAGCACAAATAGCATTACTTCAGTAAATCATCTCCCGGAGTAATTTACCTCTTTCTGCAGGTTTTTGTTTCTGCAAAAATATCTGCGATATTTTTCTAAAAACTTCAAGAGCCTTTGTTTTGTTATCAGAAAATATTTCTACCAGAGGCTCACCTTTTTCTACAAAATCTCCAGTTTTTCTATAAATTCGAAATCCGCAACCCGGATCAATACAATCATCTTTTTTTAACCTGCCGGCACCAAGCTGTGTGCAGAGCATACCTAACTTAAAAGTATCAATGTTGTGTATATAGCCTGTTTTAGCTGCAAGATATTTTATTCTATTTTTTGCGATAGGTAATCTTGAATAATCATTGATAACCCGTGCATCTCCTTCCTGAAATATTATCATTTCCTTGAATTTGTTGAGTGCGTCTCCACTGGCAATTTTGCTAAGTAGTAGTTTTCTACCACCCTTAATATGTGCAATTCTTAACATCATTTCTCCCAGAGCCAGTGTTATTCTCATTAAGTCTTTTGGTCCTTTCCCTTTTAGACATTCTATTGTTTCTATTACTTCCAGCGAATTTCCAACATATTCACCAAGTGGATTGTTCATGTCGGTGAGAATACCGACAGTCTTCACGCCAAATTTCTTGCCGATTTGAACTAATGAACGGCAGAGATATTTTGCATTACCATATTGCTTCATAAAAGCACCGCTTCCGAATTTCACATCAATAACAAGCCCGTCAAGGTCTTCAGCAAGTTTCTTGGACATGATACTTGCGGTAATCAATGGAATTGAGTCAACCGTTGCGGTGACATCCCGAAGACTATAGATTTTTTTGTCAGCAGGGGCAATCTCTTCGGTTTGTCCGATTATTGCAATTCCAATTTTCTTTAGTTGTCTCTTGAAGTCTCTCAAAGTTAAATTGGTTCTAAATCCAGGGATTGATTCAAGTTTATCAAGGGTTCCACCAGTATGCCCAAGACTCCGACCTGAAATCATTGGCACACATATCCCACAACTTGCTACAAGTGGTGCAAGAATCAATGAAACCTTGTCGCCTACACCGCCCGTTGAATGTTTATCTATTTTTGGTTTATCTATATCTGAAAGGTCAAGAACCTTACCGGAATTGAGCATCGCTCTGGTTAGAAAGGTCATTTCCTCAAAGTCCATCCCTTGGAAGTATACTCCCATTAAGAATGCAGAAAACTGATAATCAGGAATGACTCCTTTGGTATAGCCGTTTACCAAAAATTCAATTTCTTTTTCGCTCAATTTGTTACCATTTCTTTTTTCATAAAGTATATCAAGAAAATTAATACCCATTGATCTATTATATCTACGAATAGTATAGGAATCAAGTATGTCCCACAAATATAGTTCTACTGTTGTTCGTTGCTAATTTTTTAGAGAAAAATTTAGGTCTTGACATATGACAATATTTAAATATAATCATATACTAATATGGCGGTTATTCTTCTAAAGGATGAGAGTACTGGGCTGTCAGGGAAACAGCGAATTTTATGAAAGTTAAAGACAATATATTAGAGATAGAGTCGGGCATTTTCAATGCCCTGGCACATCCATTGCGGCTGAAGATATTGGAAAAACTTCGTGTTGGTCCTTGTTGTGTCTGCAAGATTATTCCGTTTGTAGACGCTGAACAGTCTAATGTCTCGCACCATCTGGCAATCTTGAAGAATGCGGGCGTTGTCCGCTGCGAAAAGCGGGGGCTTGAGGTCTCGTATGAAGTTGTGGATAGGCGGATTTTTGAGATAATTGATACCCTTGAAGAGTGTGTCGCAGGAAATTTAAAGAAGAAAAGTGAATTATTAAGGGAAATGGCGAGAAGATGATATGGAAATAGGTAATACGATTTACGGTTGCGAAAAGCGCTACGGTTTGGTATGACTTCTTCATTTCTTTCATTCCCACGCAAGCGGAAATCTATCCAAACTATTTTGGCTATTGGAATTTAGTAATTGGGATTTTAAAAAAAGTGAGGTAAATTGAAAGATAGAACAAGACTTTTAATCTTTATCATTGTCTTTCTCATTCTCTATTTTGTGCCCCTTGGAGGAATGAGAATTCAAGGTGCAATCCTTGAGGCATTCTTTATGATTCAAGAATATGCCCGTGAGCATGTTTTGTTCTGTTTGATCCCTGCCTTTTTCATTGCGGGTGCAATCAGCAATTTTATCTCCAAAGAGGCAGTGATAAAATATTTTGGGGCAAAAGCAAATAAAATCCTTGCCTATGGGATTGCCTCGGTATCGGGCACAATCCTTGCAGTCTGTTCCTGCACGGTCCTGCCAATGTTTGCAGGAATATACACCCGCGGTGCAGGCATTGGTCCAGCAGTGGCCTTTTTATACTCGGGTCCAGCAATAAATGTCCTGGCGATAATCTTGACTGCCCGAATCCTTGGTGCAGAAATGGGTATTGCCAGGGCAGTGGGGGCGGTCTTATTTTCAATTGTTATTGGTCTTTTGATGGCGCTGATCTATAGAGATAAAAAGATAGAAGGCGAAGAATCATTTGAAACTGAGTCAGTGAAATCAAGAGGACGAACCCTTGGCCAGAATGCTCTTTTCTTTCTTTCTTTAATTCTTATTCTGGTGTTTGCTGCCTGGGCAAAGCCCAAAGAAGCAGTTGGATTCTGGAATGCAGTATATAACATCCATTGGTATCTTGTTTTAATATTTCTCATTGTAATGTTTGTAATTATCTTCAAATGGTTCAATGCTGATGAGAGAAGAGATTGGGTATTCTCAACCTGGACATTTGCAAAACAGATTTTGCCATTATTATTCGCCGGTGTAATGGTTGCGGGATTTTTATTGGGCAGACCCAATACTGATGCTGGAATAATACCTTCAAAGTATATTGCGATGCTCGTGGGTGGTAATTCAATCTTCGCTAATTTCTTTGCTGCGGTCTCCGGTGCATTTATGTATTTTGCCACACTCACTGAAGTTCCAATATTACAGGGTCTTTTGGGTAGCGGTATGGGAAAAGGTCCGGCACTCTCTCTATTGCTTGCTGGTCCTGCGGTGAGTCTACCAAGTATGCTTGTTATCAGTAGCATAATGGGAATAAAAAAGACGATTACTTATATTGTTTTGGTCATTGTGCTTTCAACAATTGTAGGCTGGCTCTATGGATTTTTATTCTAAGAATTTGATTCAAACGGAATTATCATGATTCGGGGTATTGTTATTGGTTTATTGGCAGAGCAGCCAGTATGGTATAAGGGGACGGTTATATGGAAAAAAAATACAAAAGACTTAAAAATTTGGAAATTGGGATTTGTTTGGGATTTGGTGCTTGGGATTTGGGATTTATTTTTAAGGGGGTATAATGGACCAAAAGATTAAACTATCTTTATTGGATAGGCTTTTAACCCTCTGGATCTTTTTGGCAATGTTTGTTGGCGTAGGGATGGGTTATCTTTTCACTGGTATAGATGAATTCTGGAATCGTTTTCAAGTGGGCACAACCAACATTCCCATTGCCATTGGTTTGATTCTTATGATGTATCCACCTCTGGCAAAAGTGAAATATGAAGAAATGTCAAGAGTTTTCCGCAATTACAAAGTGCTTGGTCTTTCACTGGTACAGAATTGGATTATTGGACCTATTTTGATGTTTATCCTTGCAATCATATTTTTAAGAGGAGAACCGGCATATATGACAGGACTAATTATGATCGGTCTTGCCCGTTGTATCGCCATGGTGCTTGTGTGGAATGAATTAGCCAAAGGTGACAGTGAATATTGTGCAGGATTGGTCGCTTTTAACTCGGTGTTTCAGGTGATATTTTATTCTATCTATGCATATATCTTCGTTACCTTATTACCACCTATGCTCGGCCTTAAGGGTGTGGTGGTTAAAGTTACCATTGGTCAGATTGCCGAGAGTGTTTTTATCTATCTTGGGATACCGTTTATCGCGGGTATTCTGTCCAGAATTATTGGTTTGAAGACAAAAGGCAAAATTTGGTACGAACAAAAATTTGTTCCTGCCATCAGTCCGATTACCCTCATTGCCTTGTTATTTACGATTGTTGTCATGTTTTCGCTAAAAGGTGAATTTATTGTGAAAATTCCTCTTGATGTAGTGAGAGTTGCAATTCCTCTATTCATCTATTTTGTTTCTATGTTTTTAGTATCTTTTTATTTGAGCAAAAAGGCCGGTGCTAACTATCCGCAAAGTGCAACTCTTTCATTTACCGCCGCTTCAAATAACTTTGAATTGGCTATTGCTGTAGCGGTTGCGGTTTTCGGGATTGACTCCGGGCAGGCTTTTGCTGCTGTTATTGGACCTCTGATTGAAGTCCCGGTGTTAATTAGTTTAGTGAATGTAGCATTGTGGATAAAGAGAAAATACTATGAAGGAGAAAAATATGGCAAATAAACTAAAATATCTTATAATAGGTGCAATTGCTGTTGTGTTAATTCTCGTTGTTATTCTTGTCGCAAGTTATAAAAGACCGGGAGTGATTGTCAATGCTTCCGAAATTCAGACTCGGGATACAATCACTCAGGAAAAAAATGATATACATATGAATACCCTGGTGCAAGCGAAAACCGTAAGCAATTCTGATGACCCGCTAGCACTAACCGATGATATCCTGGCAATCGTAGATAACATAAAAATTACAAGACAACAACTTGATAGTATGTTGAATGTAATGCCTTCACAGATTAAAGAATACTATAAAGATGATAAACCGGGATTTCTTGAGGAGCTGATAACACGGCAATTACTCATAAACGAGGCGAAAAGGCAGAAGGTCAATCAGCAAAACGATTATAAGGACTTAGTTAAACAGAATCCAGATAAAAAAGAAGATATAATGGTCAATTTATTATTGAGAAAGATTGTTTCAAATGTTACGGTCAATGAAAATGAACTAAGGGACTTCTTCAATCAATATAAAGACCAGTTACCAAACAAAGATTATGAATCAGTAAAAGAGCAATTGAGGCCAATGGCAATAGAAGAAAAGCAGCGACTGAAGATTGAAGAATTCATCAATAATCTGAAAGCAAAGGCAAAGATTGTGCGTAATGATAAATGGATAAAAGAGCAGGCGGCGCTTACTGCGGATAATCCACTGAGCCAAGCATTAAAATCAGGCAGGCCTGTGCTTGCAGATTTTGGCAGAGGAACCTGTATCCCCTGCAAAATGATGCAGCCGATCTTAGAGAAGTTACAAAAAGAATATGCGGGCAAGGCTGAAATTCTTATTATTGATGTTGGTGAATATGCGTCTTTGGCCCGCCAATATAAAATTATGATGATTCCAACCCAGATATTTTTTGACAAGAGTGGGAAAGAGGTTTATCGGCACCAGGGCTTTATGCCGGAACAGGATATTATCAGTCAGTTGAAAAAATTAGGTGTGGAATGATATTGCCCAATATGAATTCTAAATTCGAAATCCTAAATGTAAATAAACGCCTAAATACCTACATACCTAAATACCTAAAATTTAGGCATTTTGGACTTTTAGGTATTTTGGATTTTTTATAATGAGGTCTTTATGCTTGAACTCCTTACCTGGCTAACCAAGGCACTTGAGCAAAATCCTGTAATTGCGATTGCTGCTTCATTCTTATGGGGTATTTTGAGCATAATTTTGAGTCCCTGTCATTTAGCGAGTATCCCGCTGGTTGTCGGCTATATAAGTGAGCAGGGCAGGATAAGTGTAAAAAGGGCTTTTGTAATTGCCTTAATCTTTTCCCTTGGGGTGCTTATTACAATCGGCTTAGTCGGATTGGTAACCGCACTTTTGGGCAGGATGATGGGTGATATTGGCAGGACCGGCAATTATATTGTAGCAATTCTCTTCTTTATCATCGGGTTACATTTGGTTGGCATAATTCCCCTGCCATTTTCCGGTGGTGGACCAAGTGTTGATAAAAAAGGTTTATTGGGTGCATTTATTATCGGTCTTGTCTTTGGCATTGCCCTGGGTCCCTGCACCTTTGCTTATATGGCACCAATGCTCGGTGTGGTATTTGCTGTTGCCTCAACAAGACTTGGTTATGCAATCACCCTGATTTTTGCCTATGCAATTGGCCATTGTTCAGTGATCGTCCTTGCCGGAACCTTAACCGAAACAATCGGTAGTTATCTCCACTGGTCAGAAAAATCAAAGGGTGTATCAATTGTGAAAAAAATCTGTGGTGTTTTGGTGATACTTGGTGGATTATATTTGATAATAACATCGTAACACTTGAGGCAATTTATGGCAATTAGGGGCAATTGATGGCAGATGGAATAAAAAGATGGCATGAAAAGTTCTTCTTTGAATGGAAATTGGAATTTGTTTGGGATTTGGTACTTTGGATTTGGAATTTTATGTATTTTATTCCGTGTGAATCCGCGCCAATATCTGTGTCAATCCGCGGGTTCTACGAAGTAGAACGAAAGGAGGTTGTATGTTGGACATAAAAATCCTTGGTCCTGGTTGTCCAAGGTGTGAAGAGATATTAAGAAGAGCAAAGGAAGTTATAGAAGAAATGAAGATAAGTGCAAATCTGGAAAAGGTTTCAGATATAAAGAAGATAATGGAATATAAAATTCTTGCAACACCTGGGGTGGTTATTAATGGTAAGATAAAAATCGTTGGTAAGATTCCGGCAAAATCTATGATTAAACAGTGGATTGAAGAAGAAATGAAATAGTCTGATGGTCTTATTGTCGGATTGTCTGTGGTAGCATCCAGTTTTAACTGGATGAAAATAGAGTAATTGTGGGGATAAGAAAAAACTACACGATGGGATAAACGAAACGGACGATGAAGCCATATAACGATAGGCAATGTATTTTAAGGTATAGGAATTTGAAAAATTCCAATACTATTAGAAATATCGGGATTCTTCGGGTTTCTAATGAAACCCTCAGAATGACAGTGCTCCTTTTGTCATTCTGAACGGAGTGGAGAATCTCTGGGGTTTCAGGGGTGAAACCCCTGATGATGTTCGGTATTTAGGCATTTTGGACTTGTAGGCATTTATCAGGTGAGGTGATTATGGATGCAAGTGAGGTCTTGGAAAACAAAAAAATCTTTGCGGTTATTGGTGTGCCGCAGGATGAGTTCAAATATGGGTATGAGGTCTTCCATACCCTGCTTCAAAATAATTATAAGGTCTTTCCGATAAATCCAAAATATCCTGAAATTGCTGGCTATAAATGTTTTCCGGCGCTGGATGCATTACCGGAAAAACCGGAAGTAGTTGTGGCAATCCTATCACCACAAAACACATTAAAAATCATAGACCAGGTCTCTAATATAAAAGATATTATCTTCTGGATGCCACCGGGCTCCTGGTCTGATGAAATAATTAAGAAATGCAACCAACTTGGCATTCAATATCTACACAATGTCTGCCCGGTGGGCGAATTAAAGAAATTAAAAAAATAGAAAGGAGATAAATGGCTCAGAACCAAAAACCGAGATTTGTTATGTGTATTTGTACTGGACAATGTCCGGGCTTTGCCAGTCTGAATCTCTGGGAACTGATAAACTTTGTGCGGGGTGAACTTGATGTAGAGTATGCAATAGTCCATCCCCAATTATGTGTTGATGATGGGGACCGATTTATCCAAGATTACATAAAACCGAATGTCAAATATGTCATTGGTGCCTGTGACCCCAGGATGCAGAAAAAGATGTTCAAGGATGCCTTCAGTAAGGCAGGCGGTAATTACGACGAACAGGTTGTGCCTCTGGATTTGAGAAATATGTCAACCCAGGATGCGATGAACAAGGTTAAACAGGCAATAGAAGGGTTAAAGTAATGTAGGGACAGGGTTTATCCCTGTCCGAAAAAATAGAGAAAATAAGGAGGTTCTTTAATGGCTTATGATAGGTCAAAATATACTGGCTTACCAAGAAATGAAATTGACTGGTTTCCGAGAATAAACCAGGAAAAATGCAAGCCTGAAGAATGCAATTTACAGTGCGTTAAATACTGTCCATTTGGTGTCTTTGCCCATAAGGGTAATGGCGAAGTTGAGGTAGTAAAGCCCTACGAATGCAATGTTGGTGATGAATCCTGCAAATTCCAATGCCCTTTTGGAGCAATAAGTTTTCCTACACGAGAAGAATTGAAAGAAATGCTCCGCAAGGTAAGGGCAAAATATGAAGCGCAGGAGGTTAATAAATGAGTGCATTTGGTGATATTCCCAGGGAGAAAATTCCCTGGTTCCCAACGATTGATTATGAAAAATGCGCGGGCTGTCAGGAATGCTACAATTTCTGCCATAATGGAGTCTTTGAATGGGATGAAGAGAACAACCAGCCAAAGGTTGTTCAACCATATAACTGTGTCATTGGTTGCTCGGCCTGTGCCAATCTCTGTGCCCAGGGTGCAATAACATTCCCAACAAGGGAAGAGCTAAAACAGGCGATAAACAAGGCAAAAAAAGGAAGGATTTAGTTATGATATACGAATATATCTGTTCTGATTGTGGCGAGCGCATTGAAATAAAAGCCACAATTGAAGAAAAAGAAAAGGGGTTAAAGGTCATCTGCCCCAAATGTGGCAGTGACAAGACCCTGCGTGTTTATAGCAGTTTTGTGGCAAATCCTAAAAATAGTAGCAATCCACCGGCCTGCAGTTGTCAGAGTTAGATAACAAAAGGAGTAGTAAATGGTAAATCCTCTTCAATATTCCTCGCTCGTGCGGGCCCGACAATTATGTCATTCTGAACGAAGTGAAGAATCTCAATTTTGTTGCATTTTATTGAGATTCTTCGGTCGCTTCGCTCCCTCAGAATTACAATAATAGAGGTTATCGGAGAGCCTCAAAAGGAAGAGGGGTGAAAATAAGGAGCAAAAATGGCTAATAAATCATTAGGTTTTATTGGCGGTGGCAGGGTGACAAGAATTGTCCTCGGCGGCCTTAAAAAGGCAGGTAGAATGCCCGAGGATATAATTGTCAGTGATATAAATGCTGAAATTCTTCAGAAACTAAAAATTGATTTTCCAGAGATTGTGATTGCTCCAAACGACAATACTGCCCCGGCTGAAAAGGAGATTATCTTTCTTGCAGTTCATCCACCGGCAATGTCCAGCGTGCTAAATGAAATCAAAGCCTTTGTTAAACCGACAACTTTCCTTGTCTCACTTGCCCCAAAGGTCAGTATCAAAAGTATCCTGGATAGTATCAAATGCTTTCCCAAAATCGCCCGGATGATTCCCAATGCTGGTTCAATTGTGAATCAGGGCTATAATCCGATAGCGTTTGCTGATACATTAAGCGAAAAAGATAAACAATCTTTGTTAGACCTTATTTCTGTGCTGGGCGAATGCCCGGTTGTTCCTGAACAAAAACTTGAGGCTTATGCAGTCATCACCGGAATGGGCCCGACCTATTTCTGGTTTCAATTAAATGAATTGAAAGAACTGGCAAAGAGTTTTGGATTAAGCGAAAAAGAAGCAGAAAACGGAATTACAAAAATGGTTGTAGGAACTGTAAAAACACTTTTTGAATCAGGTCTCAATCCAGCGCAGGTAATGGATTTGATTCCGGTAAGACCACTGGCAGAAAAAGAAGGTGAAATTAAAAATATATTTCGGTCAATTCTTGAACCATTATACAAAAAACTAAAAGGAATTGCATGAAGCCCCTCGTCCATTCCTCTCCCCAATGGGGAGAGGATTAAGGTGAGGGGAGGGGGCTCAAAGTGTCTATTCAAAAAATGGGTCAAACTTGTGATTCGCGATCAATAATGGACAAAAAAATGTCATGCTGGCATAAAATCTTTCGTCTTTTTGGTTGGTGGCTTGGATTGTCTTCTTTGTATGCGATGTTTTCTGTTTGTCCATTCTGTGGCCGGCAGGGTTGTCCGGTTGGTGCAGGTAGTGCTGGGGTTGTTGGTGGAATTCTAACTCTATTTTTACAGAACTGGCGCCATCTTATAAGACACTTACGAATGAAATTCTTCAAAAATTCTGGTAACAAAGAGAATCACAACTGCTAATGATTATGCTTGAGAACAGTTCCATAACCGCGTCCGGTAGTTTTTGTAGCCTCCGACTTCAGTCGACAAAAAATGTAGCGGTGCGATTTATCGCACAAAGAAATGGTAATGCAGGCAATCGAAAGGATTAAAATGGCAAAGAGGATTAAAAAGGCAAAAAAGATTATTTTTGGCGAAACCGTCCAACGATCGACGATGTATTTTAGGAATCTGTAAGTCTTTCCAAGAAATTGTAGGGCAAGGCTTTAGCCTTGCAAATAAATTAAAGCAAACCCCGAATCAACCCTACCCCGGCGCCAGGCCAGGGTTCGGGGGCAGGCTCTAAACCCCGTTAGATGAAAGATAATGTAGATAGTTAATCTAAATAAATCAAAAAAATGTTTATCTAACGGGGTAAAGGTTTGCCCTACAGTGAATTATGAAAATGTTTTTGGGAAAGCTAAATGGTTACGTATTTTAGGTATTTAGGCATTTTATAATAGGAGATATTTATGGACATAAGACAAATAACTGTCAAAGGAAATAGAATTGGCATTATCGGACTGGATGAAATATTACAATTGGCAAAACAGGCACAGATTGGTGATGAAAATAATCTGAAGAATTTTCTTTTGGAAAAGGCAAAAGAGCAGAATTATATTCCTTCAAGTGCAGAAGAAGATTATAAAAATGCCCTTTATCGTGAATATCGTAGATTTTGTGGCGAAGAGGTTGAGGAAGAAGAGGCCGGACTGGTGATAAAGATTTTAGGTCCGGGCTGCCCTTCCTGTGAACAACTGGAAAAAGATGTTCGTGCTGTAGTCCAGGAATTGAATATTGCAGCAGATATTCAGCACATTCGCGATTTAAAAGAAATCAGCAAATATGGCATTGTCGCCACACCTGGACTTGTCATCAACAATAAACTCGTCTCCACCGGCAAAATGCTAAACAGAAACCAGATAAAAGACTGGATTCTTTTGGCGATGAAGAAGGAATAATAGACACTATTTCATTCAGAGTGAAGTCTCAAATCTTTATTGTGATAAATAAATACTGATTTCAAAAGTTTACATTTTTCAGACAGGTTGGAAAGTGTAAACTTTTAAACTACTATCTTGATACCTTAAGAATTGCCATTCTTGAAATTTGCAATAGTCGTGCTATTTGCGATACTTTGAATTTATACTTTTTTAATAAAATCTCAATCGCCTTATGTCTTAACTCCCTTTCTTTCTTGCCCTTTGGATTTAGCAAGCATTCCGCGGTTGTATTCAATTCATCACTTAGTTTTTTGAGCAATTCTTCTTTATTGGCAAAACTGGCTAACTTCAATTTATACTTCTTTGCCTGCTCATATCCCCAATTTAAATCACCAATAATTTGCGATTTGGATGCATCAAAATCAACAGGGCATTCTTGTTCACCAATAACAAATTCTTCATAATTTTTCGCTGTTTCTTTTTCATCATTTGCTTTATTGGCAAATTGGGCGAGAATTATTCGAGGCTTTATAAAATCAATTGGTTCCAACCCAATGTACTGGCGATAACTTGTCCAGGGATAATCTGCTGGATTTGAGACTATTCCAGCCTCCACTGGTTGTCGGTGGATATAGCGAGATAACCAGAGCCCATAATTATTTGGCTGGACGATTTTATTATTGAATCTTTCGCCAAATACGTGTCCAACTCGCCCTGTATCGGCATTGAAATATTTAGCATATTCTCCGTGTAGATTCTCCATAAATGAAGAAATCTTATTTAATCTATCAAAAATAAACAGATGGATATGCCATTCCATCAGGGCATAGGCAACAACATCAATGGAAAATTTTTTTGAAAAACGCTTCAACAGTTCCAGATAATATTTGTAGTGACATTCAAATCTAAATATTGGATGACGGTCATTTCCCCAGGCGTAAATGTGATGGTGAAGGTTATCACCACAAAGACGGGGATACCAAGGCATAGGGGCATTATAATCAAAAAGGGCATATTGTCAATGGCAAAAGTTTACACTTTTTAAGCAGCTTGAGAAGTGTAAACATTCAAAGATGCTATAGTTATAAGGCTAATGCAACATCAAGTATGCAATGCCCAGATAAATACCTGTGCCGATAATATCTGCTAATGTTGTAATAAGCGGTGTACTTGCAGTTGCCGGGTCTTTTTTAAATCGGGCAAAAAGAAATGGCAACAAAATGCCGATCAAACTCCCAACCACAACATTTACAATCATTGCAATAATTACTACAGAAGCAATATTAAAACTTCTCCCCCTTATAATACCCATGATAGAAATACCCAATCCCATTGTAATTCCTAAAGCACCAGCAACAAACAATTCTCTGCTTAAAAGCTTAAGCCAATCCCGCATCTGAACTGTTCCCAGAGCCATTGCCCTTATGACCAAAGTTGCAGATTGAGAACCGGCATTACCTGCTGTATCAACAAGCACAGGCAAGAAGGTTACAAGTACTACATATCTGGCAATCGTGTCCTGAAACCCCTGAATTATGCTACCGGTAATCAAATCCATTAGCAATAATGCCAGAAGCCATGTCACCCTGCTACGGTATAATTTTTGTAATGGAACTTCTTTAATCTTCGTTAAGAATTCTACTCTGATAGGTTTTGTAGTGATTGCTGATATTTTTGTGAAATCCTCAGTGTGCTCTTCCTGCAATACATCAATAATATCATCAATGGTAACAATTCCCAATAGTTGCCCTTCAGCATTTGTAACTGGCAGAGATATCAAATCATACTTCTGCATCACCTTCGCTGCCTCTTCTTGGTCAGCATAAGCATTTATGGAAATATAACTGCGATCCATTATTGATTCAATTGTATGAATTGGTTCTGCAAGTATCAATTTCCTTATTGGAATATCATCAAGTAATTTGCCACCATCATCCACTACATATACGACATTGACTGTTTCTGCATCTTTACCATATTTACGGATATATTCTATAGTATCGCTGATTGTCCAGGATGGTTTTACCGCCACATAATCAGGCGTTAATAATCTACCTACACTATCTTTGGGATATGCGAGCAACTGAAAGACTTCTTTCCTATCCTCTGGTGACAGAATGTCAAGCAATTTACGAATTAAATCCGGCGGCAACTCTTCAAACAATTCGGTTCTATCATCAGGTTTGATTTCAGAAAGAATCTGTTTGACCTGTTGCTCACTTAGACTTTTAAGAATATTTTCCTGGACATTTGCATCAAATTTGGCAAATATCGCTGATTGTATTCTTGTGGGAAGGAGTAAAAAAATTATAAGCATATCTTCAGGACTGAGTTCGTTGAATAATTCAATAATATCTACTGGTTCCCAGGTGGAAATAAAATCTTTTAAAGTATGCCAGTTCTTTTCCTTGATTGCTTCTTTGATATCAGGCATTACGAGGGTAACAAGAGGATTGTACTTGAATTTAGACACTTTTAAGTTCCTATCCTTTCAAATTGCGGTAGTCTTGCTATTGTGTTTTGCTGTCATGATGACAGAAAAGGTCAGGAAAACTACGGAAAGTTAATAGGAAATTCTTTAAATTAGAGAAAGGAAGACTACAATAAAACTCATTCACTTTGCTTCAATGACAGTTTTGGCAAAGTCCTCAGGTGCAACACCGGGAGATTCTATTTTCTTTTTATCATAGACTTTCTGGACTTCTTCCTTGATTGATTTTTCGTCAAAGGTTTTTGACTTAAGTGAGCTCTCTACTTCATTCAAACCATCTTTAGGGAATAGATTAAAATCTCCGGAAACGACAATGTCATTGATTGTTCTTTTGTTTTCAATTTCCTGTGCAGTCCTGATAAGTCCGCCTTTTGCTTTGTAAAGGCCATAAAGAATTTCTATGCCTTCTTTTATCTTCACACCAGTTGGAATTCGTGGGGTCTTCTTGAATAAGAATGCATCGGACATAAACCATTTCTCAAGTTCCCGCATTTTATCTATTGTTGTTTCATCTATGCCTTCTACCGGCTCAAGTTTTCCCAAAATCTTTTCAAAATTTTCAATCAAAACGTTTTTGATCTCTTCTCTGGGCGGTATTTCACCAAGTTCTCTTTTCATTGTAGTAAGATTTTCTTCCATGCTCTTATAGATTTTATCACGGAATTTTTCATCTGGTACCTTAAGTAATTTACTCATTGTCGCATAGTCAAAATCTAATAATATCCCACCGACAAAGACCATTGAATTGCCAATATCACCACCACCTTCGCCAGCGATTTTCTTACCCTTGTCAGTAACAATGTCGTTTTCAGCACGAAATGATGCATTGATTCCAAATTTTCTGTATGTCTCGCATGGAGGCTGGGATAGATATTCAAAGATTTTCTTGATCTCGCGTGGAAACTTCGGATTCTTTGAATTCCAGATTACCTGATAGAAGATTTGATTTTCATCAAGATATGTTGCGCCACCACCAACTTCCCGCCTCATTACTGAAATGCCAGCGCTTCGGGCAAATTTAAGGTCAATCTCCTTTTCTGCGTCCTGAAAATAACCAACACTGGCAAGAGGTTGGGCAGGTGATACTATTATCAAACCCTCATAACCAATTCTTGCCAGGGTATGAAATATCAGCATTGAATCCTGTCCTGATAACCTATCAAGTTTGAGAAGATACACAGAACCTCCTTTCAATTATTGAGCATCTAAAAGATAGTAAAGGCACTGGCTATTATATTCCACAAAATCTTTTTGTAAAGAAGTAAATCAAAGATGGCGTTCAAATCCCTTTTTCTTATGGGAAATGAATTTTTCGAGGACAATTTTGTTTTCTATTTTCCGGTAATAAACACGAAATAGAAAAGATACATAAAAATGGTATAAATCACCCATTTCTTTTATCTTCACATCCCCCAGACCCGCACTGGGAATTTTATAAACGACCTTG